>CAMLNE010000226.1 GCA_946481265.1 uncultured Panacagrimonas sp.
GCCCTCTCCCCATGCGATGAAGCCGCATGGGGAGAGGGAGTTTCAGATCCTTTGCGTCCTTTCTTTTTCCTTTGCGCCTTCGCGGGTCTCCCTCTCCCCGTGTGCTGTTCACGCCGGAAAGGGCCGGGGCGAGGGGCGTCGCGGGTCGGACAGAGCGCTGCCGGGATGGTGGCCGCTCCTCACCCCAGCCCTCTCCCCATGCGATGAAGCCGCATGGGGAGAGGGAGTTTCAGATCCTTTGCGTCCTTTCTTTTTCCTTTGCGCCTTTGCGGTAAAGATCTTTGGGCTCGGAAGCGGACGCGCCGGTGCGCACGCGCTGCGCGCTTTGCACACCCTACGTTCTGCACCCTGCCTTGCCGGCTACGAAAAGCATCACTGCAGCTTCAGCTCCATGCGCACCTGGCCGTCGTCGTCGAGCGTGCCGGCACGGCGCGAGGTGAGAAAGATGCGTTCCGCGGCCAGATCCGGCTGCGCGAGCAGGGTGGCCTGCACCTTGCGCGCGCGCTCGGCGGCCAGCGCTTCGAGTGCCGCGGCATCGGGCTGCAGCGTTGCCAGCAGTGCCTGTTCGAGCCAGGCGATGCGGGCGGCGTCACGCGCGGCGCGATCGGCGTCCGGCGGATCCGGCGGATACTCGGGCCAGGCATCCAGGCGCTTCTTGTACAGGTCCGCCAGCGCATCGAGCCGGTCATCCCCGGCGTCCGACGCGGCAGCCAGCGCCTCGGCCAGCGCGGCCCGGCCCAGGGCATCGACATCGGCCTGCTCGGCCAGCGCATAGGGCACGTCGAGCTTGAGCTGCGGGCGTTCGACCAGGGCGTGCGCCAGCTGCTCGAGCTTGGCCGCCTGCTCTGCATCGAGCGTGGCCTGTCCGGGCGCGAAGGCCACGAACTGCATCTCCTCGCCGCCGCCGAACATCGCGCCCAGCGCCGCGAACGGCGCGGTCACGGCCTTGGTCAGCACATTGACGAACACCTTCCACACCAGCGGCGCGACGCGGAAGGTCGGATCGTCGAGGTTGCCGCTGACCGGCAGGTTCAGGTCGATGGTGCCGTGGCGGTCCTTGAGCAGGGCCACCGCGAGCTTGATCGGCAGCGGCACCGCGTCCTTGGAGCCGGTGGCCTCGCCGAACTCGAGCTGGTCGACGATCACCTGGTGCTCGGCCTGCAGCGCGCGCTTCTCGATGCGGTACTTCAGCTCGGTGCTCAGCTTGCCCTTGGTGATGTTGTAGCCCGCGAAGCGCCCCGAATACGGGTTGAAGCGGACCAGGTCCATGTTGCGGAAACTCAGCGCGATCGTGGTGTCGCGGTCGTAGGCGAAGGGGATCAGCTCACCCTGGATCAGCACCGGCGAGAATTCGTCGACCTGGCCCTTGAGCTCGACCTTGGCACTGGCATCCGGCTGCGTGGACAGGCCGTCGATGCGGCCGTGCAGCTTCTGGATCGCGGCCGCGAAGGCGGGCTCGATGGAGCGGTCGGCGAAGTCGAGCGTGCCGCCTTCCACGCGCAGGGTCTTGAGCTTCACGGCGAGCGCCGGTGCGGCGTCCTTCGCGGGCGGCGGCGCCGGTGCGGGCTCGGCCGCGGCGGCTGCGCCCTGCCCTGCACCCGGCGGCGCGAACGCCGTGGCCAGGTTGACCTGGCGTTCCGGCGTGATCTCCACGCGCGCACGCGGCGCGACCAGGTCCACGCGCGCGATGTCCAGCCGCTGGCGCTGCTGCGCGTAGGCGATGCCGGCGATGCGCAGCTCGCGCCAGCCGAGCAGCTCGCGCTTCTGCGCGGGATCGCGCAGCACCAGGTCGGCGAGCTGCGCCTTGCCGTCGAAATCCAGTCGCGCCGGCTCCTGGGCCCAGTCCACCGTGCCCTGCACACCGAGCTGCGCGGACTTGAGCTCGATGCCGACGTGCGGCGCCAGGTAGGGCTGCAGCAGCGACAGGTCCAGGCGCTGGAGGTCGAGCTCGATCTTCGCGGCCAGCGGCTGCAGGCTCAGCGTGCCGTGGCCGTCGAGGCGCCCCTTCCCGCCGATGCCCAGGCCGGTCTTGAGCGTGACCGGTTCGGCGAAGTCGCTGGCCAGCGCGCCGAGCTCGATATCCAGCGGCGCCAGGTCCAGGCGCACCGCCGGCGCGACGGCGCGATCCTCGGCCTCGATCTTCGCGGCGTGCACGCGCAGCCCGCCCAGGGTCGCGCGCCACGCCGCCTCGGGCGCTGTCGACGGCGCCGCGCCGTCCGGCGTCGGCGTTGCGTCGGCGGCCTTTGCCGACGGCGGGGTGGCCTTTTCCGCTGCCGCGGGTGCCGGCTTCGAGGGCGCGACCAGCTTGGCCAGGTTCAGGCTGCCATCCGCCTCACGCCGCAGCCTGGCGTGCAGGCCGCGGATGTCGACGCCGCCGACGCTGGCCTCGCGACCGGCCAGCGAGACCGCGATGTCCGCCAGCGCGATCTCGTCGACGGACAGGCTGGGCTGCGCCTCGCCTGCGCCGAACTCGGCCAGCGCCAGGTCGCGCACCGTCAGCGCCGGCAGCTTCACTTCCAGCGCCAGCGCCGGATCCAGGCTCAGCCGGTATTCGCCCGCGGTTTCGGCGACGCCGGACAGCAGGCGCAGCGGCAGCATGTCCTGCAGGTAGGCGGTCGCGGTCGAGGCCTGCGCGTTCTGGATCGAGAAGTGGCCGTTCGAGCCGAGCGGCTGCACGGTGAACTCGCCGGACCAGTCGATGCGCTCGCCGGTGCTGGCGGCGCCGCTGAAGCGGTAGACGTTGGCGTGGCCCAGCGCCGTGCGGAAGTCATGCAGCGTGAAGCTCACCGGCTGCAGCTCGGTGGCGAAGGGCTCGGGACGGCTGCGGTCCTCGATACCCACGCGGCCCCCGCTGACCGTCAGCTCGTCGATCCGCAGATGCGGAATCGTGGCCGCGGCCTGCGCCTCGGGTTCCGGCTCGGGCGCGGCGGCCGGCGGCGCCAGCCGCGCCAGGTTCACCTTGCCATCGGGTTCGACCACCAGCGCCACGTCCGGCGCATCCAGGCGCAGGTAGCGCAGCACCGCCCCGCCCTCGCGGATCGAACTCCACAGTTCCAGGTCCACGGCCAGCGTACCGAAGCCCAGCAGCGGCGCCCCGTCGGCCTCGCTCAGCCGCAACTGCTCGAACTGTGCCTGCAGCTTGAACGGCTGGAAGAGGATCGGCCCCAGTTCGACGCGATGGCCGAGCTTCTGGACCTGCGCGCGGATCAGGTGGTCGGCCAGCCGCGGCACCCCGTAGAACCCGAACAGGGTGTAGGCGAGCACGAGCAGGACGGTCAGCGCCAGCGTGATCCAGAGACGACGCGAACGCATCCAGGCTGGGGACATTCGGCTCGAGCGGTGCGGTGGGAGGACGGGCGCGACTCTCGCAGCGGCCACGCGCGCGCGTCAATCCAATACGCCGCCGGGCGCGCAAGGCGTAGGGCAAGGGCGTAGCAAAGCGAAGCGTGCGCACCAGGCGGGCGGGAATGATGCGCATGCGAACGGTGCGCATGCGATCGACCCGAAAAATTTTCACCGCAAAGGCGCAAAGGAAAAAGAGAGGTCGCAAAGACTTATGTATGGCTCTGGGGGCTGTGCTGTTCACGGCGGGGAGCTCTGTGGCCTTCGCGCCTTCGCGGGTCTCCCTCTCCCCGTGTGCTGTTCACGCCGGTGGTTGAAGGGGCCAGGCTCTGGGGTAAAGGTCAAAGGGCGCAGGAGGGCGAGCGTGGTTCACGGCCAGCGCGAACAAAACCCGGTTCGGCGCATTCGCGCGTGACTCGGACAGGGTGCTGCGTGAGCGCGGGCGACTCTCGCCGCGCCGGCGTGGCCGGCTCCGCGCGGTCGACGACACGTGCAGCGGCGAGCCCGTCGGGCGAGCCGGGCTAAGCCCCGCCGATGGCCCCGCCCTGCATCGCGAGATCGATCTGCCGGTGGAAGTTGCCGAGCAGGCACTCGAGCCGACCGAAGGTGACGTGCTGATTGGCACCACTGGCCAAACCTTCCTGGATCCCCTCGGCCGCGTAGAGATCTTCCTTCTGGAAGACCGTCTGTTCGAGCAGCCTCATGGTCTTCTCCCAGTGCGGCGTCCAGGCGGGTGTGCTCTTCGCGCGCGGGATCAGCATCGCATGCGACCACCGCGTGCGGCCCGGCGCGATCGGCCACAGGGACAGCGTGCTCACGTAGTCGGGATGCACCACGACGATCATGTTGGGGAACACCAGATGCGTGTAGGTCCAGAGGTCGCGCACGCGTCGCGGATCCTCCGACCACGCCGGCTCGGTCTGCGTGCCCCGTCGCGCGACGACCATGCGTTCGTGCGGACCGTACAGATCCCAGTTCGCCTGCGAGTCGAGGAAGAACGGATAGATCGAATCCCGGTGCAGCACGCGGATATGGTAGACCTCGATGAAGGCCTCGATCACGAGCTTCCAGTTGCAGTTGCGCTCGGATTCGAAGCGCTTGAACAGGACCGAATCCGGCAGCCCGAACCATTCGAGATCGTCCGCCACCGGGCCCAGCCAGGCATCCGCGTCGAAGCTGGCGCCGACCTTCGGCACGCCCCAGATCATGCCGCCGCGCTCGGCCACCGGAAACCGCGGCAGGTCGAAGTCGGCGCGTTCGATGCCCTCGAAGGTCTCCTCGAGCGGGATGTTGCGCAGGCGACCATCGAGTTCGTAGGTCCAGCCGTGGTAGGGGCAGGACAGCGTGCGCCGCGAACAGGCGCGCTCTTCGACCAGGCGCATGCCGCGATGCCGGCACACGTTCACGAGCCCGTGCAGCTTGCCTGCGCCGTCGCGCACGACGAGCAAGGGCAGGCCGGTGGCGTCGAAGCGCATGACCGACCCGGGTGCCGCCACCTCCGACACGTGACCCAGACACAGCGGCCGATCGCTGAACAGGTGCCGTCGCTCGCGCGCGAACCAGTCCTCGTCGAGGTAGCGCGACACCGGCACCTGGACGTTGCGGTCGCCCTGCTTGCGCCGACCGAGGCGCACGTTCTCCGCGAGCTGTTCGGCGAGCGTGCGCAGCGACACGTGGCCCGCGCCGGGTCGCGGGATGTTGCCGGGAACCGCGCCCTCGTCTGGCATCTTGACCGCTCGTTCGGAGATCGCGGATCAAGGCTACACCCGCCCCATCACGACCGGAACCGGTGCACCTCTCCAAGCCCAGCCCTCTTCCCGCGACCGAAGTCCTGGGGTCGGCCGCCTCACCCGCCCCGGCGGCGCCGCCTGGGCCGCGATCTAACGACCGCACACGCGCCCCGCACAGCGACGACGTCCGGCGGCCTGCATCCGGCGGGCACCAGAAGCGCGGACTTCGCATGGACTACACGGTCCACGGGGCCGCCGTGTCGGCGCCCACGTCGTAGCGGCGTATCGCCTCGGCGACACGGGCACGCTCGATTCCGCCGTCCTGCGCCAGGCCATCGAGCGCCGCGACCACGATGCTGTGCCGGTCCACCTCGAAGAACCGACGCAGCGCCGCACGCGTATCGCTGCGCCCGAAACCGTCGGTGCCCAGCGCGATGAAGCGGCCGTCGACATGCGGCGCGATCAGCTGCGGATAGGCGCGCACGTAATCCGTGGCCGCCACCGTCAGCGCGGCGCCGGGAAGCATCTGCCCGAGGTGACTGCGGCGGCGGTCCTGTTCCGGGTGCAGCCGGTTCCAGCGCTGCACCTCGGCGGCATCGCGCGCCAGTTCGCTGAAGCTGGTGGCGCTGAACACCTCGGAGCCGATGTTCCAGTCCTGCGCGAGCAGTGCGGCCGCCGCGATCACCTCGCGCAGGATGGCGCCCGAGCCGATCAGCCTCAGGCTCGCCGCAGGCTTCGCCGGGGCCTCTGCGCAGAAGCGGTACAGGCCCTTGATGACGTCGCCCTCCACACCCTCGGGAAGCGAGGGCTGCGCGTGGTTCTCGTTCATCACGGTGACGTAGTAGAACGCGTCGACCTGGCGCTCCATCATCTCGCGCGCACCGTGGTCGAGGATCACCGCCAGTTCGCCCGCGAACGCCGGGTCGTAGGCGCGACAGTTCGGGACCGTGGCCGCGACCAGGTGGCTGCTGCCGTCCTGGTGCTGCAGGCCCTCGCCGCCCAGGGTCGTGCGGCCCGCCGTCGCGCCGAGCAGGAAGCCGCGCGCCCGCTGGTCGGCCGCCGCCCAGATCAGGTCGCCGACACGCTGGAAGCCGAACATCGAGTAATAGATGTAGAACGGCAGCATCGCCACGCCGTTGACGCTGTACGAGGTCGCAGCCGCGGTCCACGAGGCCAGCGCGCCGGCCTCGGTGATGCCCTCTTCCAGCAGCTGGCCGTCGACGGCCTCGCGGTAGGACAGCATCGAGCCGGCGTCCTCGGGCTCGTAGCGCTGGCCGACCGGCGAATAGATGCCGACCTGCCGGAACAGGCTGGCCATGCCGAAGGTGCGCGCCTCGTCGGCCACGATCGGCACGATGCGCGGTCCCAGCGTCTTGTCCTTGAGCAGGTTGCCGAGCATGCGCACCGCCGCCATCGTGGTGGACATCTCCTTGCCGTCCGCTTGCAGGGCGAAGCCCGAGGTCTTCGCCAGCGCGGGGACCGGCACCGGTTCGGCCACCGTGCGACGTGCCGGCAGGAAGCCCCCAAGCGCCTCGCGCCGGGCGCGCAGGTAGTTCATCTCCGGACTGTCATCGGCCGGCTTGTAGAACTTGAGCTGGGCGACGTCCTCGTCCGACATCGGCAGGCCGAAGCGGTCGCGGAATCCCTTGAGTCCTTCCACATCCAGCTTCTTGGCCTGGTGCGCGGTCATGCGCGATTCGCCCGCGCTGCCCATGCCGTAGCCCTTCTTGGTCTTGGCCAGGATCACGCTCGGCCGACCCTGGTGCGACCTCGCCGCGGCGAAGGCCGCGTGCAGCTTGCGCAGGTCATGGCCGCCGCGCTTGAGCGCATCGATCTCGGCGTCGCTCATGTGCGCGACCAGCCTTGCCAGTGCCGGATCCTGCTGGAAGAAGTTGGCGAGGTTGTAGGCGCCGTCCTTGGCGCCGAGCGTCTGGTATTCGCCGTCCGGCGTGTTGGCGAAGATGCGCAGCAGCGTGTGCTCGGTGTCGCGCGCGAACAGCGCGTCCCAGTCCGAACCCCACAGCACCTTGATCACGTTCCAGCCGGCGCC
>CAMLNE010000227.1 GCA_946481265.1 uncultured Panacagrimonas sp.
GCCCACTCGACCAGGGTCTCGGTCTCCGGCCGCGGGATCAGCACCGCGGGCGTCACCTGCAGGTCGAGCGTCCAGAAGCCCTGCGTCCCGAGCAGGTAGGACACCGGCTCACCCTGCGCGCGCCGCTCGAGCAGCTGCGCGAAGTGCTGCGCGGCGGGCGCATCGGGCGTCTCCTGGCCGCGCGCGACCAGCGCGGCGCGCGAGATCCGCAGCGCGTGCGAAAGCAGCAATTCGGCGTCGAGGCGCGCGCTCGGACTCACCGGCGCGAGCCGCATGCTGGCCCGGCGCAGGTGTTCGCTGACGGTCGCATTCATCCGCTGGCCGTCATCTCGGCCAGCAGCGTGGCCTGGTATTCGGCCAGCAGCGGCTGGATCACCGGATCGAGGTCGCCCTGCACGACGCGCTCGAGCTGGTAGAGCGTCAGGTTGATGCGATGGTCGGTGACGCGCCCCTGCGGGAAGTTGTAGGTGCGGATCCGCTCGGAGCGATCGCCGCTGCCGACCAGCTTCTTGCGCTCCGCCGCCATGCTCGACTGCTGCCGGCTGCGCTCGGCGTCGAGCAGGCGCGAGGCGAGCAGCGCCATGGCCTTTGCCCGGTTCTTGTGCTGGCTGCGTTCTTCCTGGCATTCCACCACCACGCCGCTCGGAAGATGCGTGATGCGGATCGCCGACTCGGTCTTGTTGACGTGCTGGCCGCCGGCGCCGGAGGCGCGGTAGGTGTCGACCTTCAGGTCCGCCGGATTGATGTCGATGGCATCGGTCTCGGCGATCTCCGGGAGGATCGCGACCGTGGCCGCGCTGGTATGGATGCGGCCCTGCGCCTCGGTCTCGGGCACGCGCTGGACGCGGTGGGCCCCGGACTCGAACTTGAGCTGCGAATACACGCCGTAGCCGACCACGCGCGCGATCACTTCCTTGTAGCCGCCGTGCTCGCCCTCGCTTTCGCTGAGCAGCTCGACCTGCCAGCCGCGCGCCTCGGCGTACTTGCCGTACATGCGGAACAGGTCGCCGGCAAAGATCGCCGCCTCGTCGCCGCCGGTGCCGGCGCGGATTTCCAGGAAGACATTGTTGGCGTCGAGCGGATCGCGCGGGACCAGGAAACCCTGCAGATCCTTCTCGAGTCGCTCCTTGGTCACCTCGGCCTGCTCGATCTCGGCCCGTGCGATCTCGCGCACCTCGGTGTCGTCGTCGGACAACATGGTCTCGAGATCGTCGATCTCGACCTGCGCGGCGCGCCAAGCCTGGAAGCTCTCCGTCAGCGGGCCCAGCTGCGCGTATTCCTGCGACAGCCGGCGGAACAGGTCGGGGTTCGCCGCGACCTCCGGCGAGGCCAGCTCGCGCTCGATCTCGTGCCGGCGATCGGCCATCTGTTCAAGCTTCTGGATCAGGGAGGGAAGCATCGGAAGCGGGAAGAGAAGGCGGGAGACGAAAAACGGGCCGGCAGCAGCGCACCACGGATGGGCGTCGCTACAAGTGCCGATCCGGCGCACGTCGCCTCGGCCGCGCCACCTGGGCTTGTCTCCCCTGTCCCGTCCCCGGCCTCACGTCTCGTCCTCCGGCAGGTCGAACAGCTTGCGGGCGGCGTTGATCAGCAGCGCCTGCTCCACGGCGTCGGCCTTGCGCAGCCGGTGGCTGGGCGCGTGCAGCAGCTTGTTGCTCAGGGTGTCGGCGACGAAGCCGAGCACCTCGTCGGGCGAAGCGCCGCTGGCGAGCTTGCGGCGCGCCTTGACGATGACCTCGTCGCGGTGGGCGCGCGCCTGCTCGCGCAGGCGCCGGATCACGTGGCCGGCGTCGCGGCTCTCCAGCCAGCGGGTGAACTCGCGCGAATAGTTCTCGACCAGCACCTCGGCCTGCTTGGCCGCTTCGGCGCGGGCCTCGAGGTTGGCCGCGATCACGTTGCGCAGGTCGTCGAGCGTGTAGAGGTAGACATCCTCGAGATCGGCGATCTTCGGGTCCAGGTCGCGCGGCACCGCCAGGTCGATCATGAAGACCGGCTTCCGCCGGCGCTTGCGCAGCGCCAGCTTCATGGCTGGCTGTTCGACCACGTGTTCGCGCGCCGCGGTCGAGGAGATCACCAGGTCGGCATCGCCCAGATACGCGTTCAGGTCCGACAGCGCGACGGCATAGCCGTGCACCTCGCGCGCCAGCTTCTCGGCGCGCTCGAGACTGCGGTTGACCACCACGATGCGCCCGATGCCCTGTCCGCGCAGATGCCGGGCGATCAATTGCACGGTTTCACCCGCGCCGATCAGCAGGGCGGTCTGCTGGCCCAGATCGGCAAAGATCTGGCGCGCCATCTGCACCGCGGCATAGGCCACCGACACCGGGTGCGCGCCAACCTGGGTGCGGCTGCGCACGAGCTTGGCGACGGAGAAGGCGTGCTGGAACAGGCGCGACAGCACCGGTCCCAGCGCCCCGGTCTGCGCGGCCAGCGCGAAGCTGCCCTTCATCTGGCCGAGGATCTGCGGCTCGCCGACCACCATCGAATCCAGGCCCGAGGCCACGCGCAGGCTGTGCAGCACGGCGTTCTGGTCGCGGTGGGTGTAGACGAACTGCTCGATCAGGCCGGTCGGTGCGTTCATCTCGCGCCGCCACCACTCGATGAGCGTGGCCGACAGGTCGGGCTCGGCGACGACCAGGATCTCGGTACGGTTGCAGGTCGACAGGATCGCAGCCTCGTCCACGCCGGCCAGCCCGCGCAGGCGTGACAGTGCGGCCGGCAGTTCGGCATCGGTAAAGGCCAGTCGCTCGCGCGCCTCGACCGGCGCGCTGTGATGGCTGAGACCCAGGGTGATGAAGGCCATCGCTGTCTCGACGTGGCGTCCGGATCGGTCGCCACACTGCGCTATCTTCGGCGATCGGCCCCTTGCGACTCAACCGCGATGCCTTGCGCCGCGCGGCCGCCGCGGGGCGGCCGATGGAACCGGGGTACCATATGCCGGTCGCTATCCAGTCCCCGCACAGGCGCCCCCGTGTCCCTCCGCACCGCTCTCCTGTCGCCTTCGATCCTGTGCATCGCGCTGTCGCTGACGGCGTTCGGCGCGGGCGCCGCCGGGGGTCCGCCCGCGGCCTCGCCGGAGCCGAAGCTGACGCCGGACCAGGAAATGCAGGTGCAGTTCCACATCATGGCCGGGGAGATGGCCGCGGGTCGCGGCCAGCCGGGCGTGGCGGCCGAGTCTTTCGTCAAGGCGCTGGAACTGCAGCCCGATGCGGCACTGGCCGGGCGTACCACGCAGCTGGCCCTGAGTGCCGGCAACGTGGAGGTGGCGCGCACCGCCGCGCGACGCTGGCTGGAACTCGAGCCGAGCAGCATGGATGCGCGCGAGGTGCTGTCGCGCCTGGCGCTGCGCGACGGCGACCTCGAAGAGGTCTACACGCAAAGCCTGGCGATGATCCGCGGCCACGCCGGCGGCCCCGCCGAGGGCTTCCGCCACGTCGCCCTCCTGCTGTCGATGGAACCGGACACCGGGCCGGACGCCATCGGCGTGCTCGACCGCCTGGTCGCCGAATACCCCGACCTGGCCGGTGCGCACTACGCGCGTTCCCTGCTGGCGCTGCGCTTCGAGCAGCTCGACCAGGCCGAGCAGTCGGCCCGCGAGGCGCTGCGGCTCGACACCGGATCCCGCGACAACACGCTGCTGCTGATCGGCGTGCTGGTGCGCAAGAACCAGCTCGACGAGGCCGACAAGCTGGTCGCCCGCCTGCTCAAGCCGGCCAAGAAGGACGAGCGGGCCGAGGTGCGCATGACCTACGCGCGCCTGCTGCTGGATGCCTCGCAGCGCGAACACGCGCGCACCCAGCTGCGCGCCACCTTCAAGGAGGATCCGGACAACCAGGACGCGCGCTACGCGCTGGGCGTGATGGCCTTCACCGACGGCGAGCTCGACCAGGCGGAGACGCTGTTTGCACCGCTGGCAGCGGACGCCGAGCGCGGCGCCGACGCCTCCTACCAGCTCGGTCGCATCGCCGAGGCGCGCCGTGAGTACGACAAGGCGCTGGAGCACTACCGTCGCGTGAACTCGGGCGGTCAGGCGATCGAGGCCGCGGTGCGCCAGGCCGCGGTGATGACGCGCATGGGCAAGACCGCCGAGGCGCGCGGCTCGCTCGAGCAGCTGCGTCGCCAGTTCCCGCCGCTCGGTCCGCGCCTGACCCTGGCCGAAGCCGAGATGCTGCTCGACGCCGGCCTCAACGAGGAGGCGCTGTCGGTCTACGACAAGGCGCTGGAAGCCGATCCCGAGGATTCGAACCTGCTGTACGGCCGCTCCCTGGTGCACGAGCGCATGGGGCGGTTTCCGCAGGCCGAGGCCGACCTGCGCCGCATCCTGGACGGCGACGAGCACGATGCGCGGGCGATGAATGCGCTCGGCTACATGCTGACGGTGAACACCGACCGCTACGAGGAAGCGCATCGCCTGATCGAGGCGGCGCTGCAGCGCGCGCCGGACGACGCGGCGGTGATCGACAGCATGGGATGGGTGCTCTACAAGCTGGGGCGACTCGAGGAGTCGCGCAGTTACCTGGAGAAGGCCCTGTCCAAGGCGGCCGATCCGGAAATCTCCGCCCACCTTGGCGAGGTCCTGTGGGTGCTGGGTCAGCACGACCAGGCGCGGACCGTGTGGGACAAGGCCCTGACCCTCAACCCTGATCATCGCGTCCTGCTCGATACCGTCGAGCGGCTCACCCGATAGCCGGCATGGCGCGAGGCGATATCGCCGTCCCGGTGCCACACGCGGCACAGGGCACGAAAGGCCGCGGCCGCGGGTGGCGGCGCGCGGGCCTGCGACCGCTGCTGCTCGCCATCCTGGCCATCACCCTGCCCGGCTGCGCACTCTTGCGCCCGCCGCAAGCCAGCGTGGCGGCCAGCGCCGCCCAGATCGCCGGCTGGGAGCAGCGGGTCGCGCTGCTGTCGCCGATCGACCGCTTCACGCTGCAGGGCCGCGTCGCCAGCGGCGCGCTCGGATTCAAGGCCGACCTGCGCTGGAAACAGCACGCGGACGGCCGTTTCGAGATGCGCGTGTCCGGTCCCTTCGGCGCCGGTGCCGCGGAACTCGCCGGTGATTCGCAGGAGGTGCGCGTGCGCACCGGCGATGATGCCGCCACGCTCACCACCGATCCCGAGGCCTGGCTGGAACAGGCGCTCGGCGTGCGCCTGCCGGTCAGCGGCCTGCGCTGGTGGGCGCTGGGCCTGCCCGCGCCGACCTCGGAAAGCCAGGTGCTCCTCGACCCCATCCATGGCCGTGCACTGCGCATCGTGCAGAACGGCTGGGAACTCGAGTATCTGGAATATCGCCAGGCCGGCGCGCGCGAACTGCCGCGCCGCATCGCCGCACAAAATGGCGATACGCGCGTCCTGGTCCTGGCCGACCAGTGGAGCCAGCTGCCCGCAGCACCCACCGCGCCCTGAGCGCGCCCGTTTTCCCCCTTCACGCCCTTCGCTTTCCGCACGAATGCCCCGCCCCGCCTCCTCGCATGTCCCGCTGACCGCAGAATTCCCCTGGCCAGCCCCGGCCAAGATCAACCTGTTCCTGCATGTCACCGGCCGCCGCGCCGATGGCTACCACGAGCTGCAGACCGTCATGCAGTTTCTCGACCACGGCGACACGCTGTTCTTCCGCCCGCGCGGCGACGGCCTGTGCCAGCGCGAGAACGTCGTCGAGGGCATCGAGCCGGACGCGGATCTGTCGGTGCGCGCGGCGCGCCTGCTCAGCCAGGCCAGCGGCTGCGCGCTGGGCGCGGACATCCGCGTGGTCAAGCGCCTGCCGGTGGGCGGCGGGCTGGGCGGCGGATCGAGCAACGCCGCCACCACCCTGGTCGCACTCAACCGGCTGTGGAACCTGGGATTCACGCGAGACGAACTGGCCACTCTCGGGCTGCGGCTGTGCGCCGACGTACCCTTCTTCATCCACGGCCAGGCCAGCTTCGCCGAGGGCGTGGGCGAGCGGCTCAGCCCGCTCGAACTGCCCGAGCCGTGGTTCCTGGTGGTGACGCCGCCGCTGGCGGTGAGCACGCGCGAGATATTCGAGGCGCCCGAGCTGCGCCGCGATACGCCGCGCATCACGTCACGCCAGTTCCGCGCCGGCTCGGTCACCCGCAACGACTGCGAGCCGGTGACGCGGGCCCGCTTCGCGCTGGTCGAAGAGGCGATCCGCCAGCTCGGCCGGTTCGCAACCGCGCGCATGACCGGCACCGGCAGCTCGGTGTTCGCGGCGTTCGCCTCGCGCCCCGAGGCGCTGATGGCACGCTCGGCGATGCCGGCCGGATGGAGCAGCTTCATCGCGCGGGGCCTCAACGAATCACCGCTGGCGCGGCTGCGCGCGGGCTAGGCAGGTGACCGCGACGGCTATAATTCGCGCGCTTTTCCGGATGGGGCGTAGCCAAGTGGTAAGGCAGCGGGTTTTGATCCCGCCATTCCTAGGTTCGAATCCTAGCGCCCCAGCCATTCACGCCGGTCGATCCACCACTGTTCCATTTCACCTGCGGGACTCCAGGCCCCACCTGAAAGCAAACCAATGAACGAACCTTCGCTGATGCTGTTCACCGGCAATGCCAATCCGCAGCTGGCGCAGGAGATCGCCAACTACATGCGAACCTCGCTGGGCAAGGCGATGATCGGACGATTCTCCGACGGCGAGGTGCAGATCGAGATTCTCGAGAACGTGCGCGGCAAGGACGTCTTCGTCGTCCAGCCCACCTGCGCGCCGACCAACGACAATTTCATGGAACTGCTGATGATGCTCGACGCGCTCAAGCGCGCGAGCGCGCAGCGCATCACCGCGGTGGTGCCCTACTTCGGCTATGCACGCCAGGACCGCCGTCCGCGTAGCGCCCGCGTGCCGATCAGCGCCAAGGTCTGCGCCGACATGATCGGCGAGTGCGGCGCCGACCGCGTGCTCACGGTTGACCTGCACGCCGACCAGATCCAGGGCTTCTTCGACATCCCGGTGGACAACGTCTACGCCAGCCCCGTGCTGCTCGGCGACATCTGGCGCCAGACCCACGAGAACCTGATCGTGGTCAGCCCGGACGTCGGCGGCGTGGTGCGCGCGCGCGCCATCGCCAAGCGCCTCGACGACGCCGACCTGGCGATCATCGACAAGCG
>CAMLNE010000228.1 GCA_946481265.1 uncultured Panacagrimonas sp.
GGCCAGCGGCCTGCGCGACAGTTCGGCTTCTTTTCGCGTCCGAGAGTGGCCATGTCCCGACCCGCATCTCGCGCCCTTCGCTTCGTGATCCTCGGCGCCGGCATGTCCGGCATCCTTGCCGCCATCCGCCTGCGCAAGGCGGGTCATCACGACGTCACGCTGTACGAGAAGGCGGACCGCCTCGGCGGCACCTGGCGGGAGAACACCTACCCCGGCATCGCGTGCGATGTGCCGGCGCACCTGTACAGCTACTCGTTCGAGCCCAACGCCGGCTGGTCGCGCATGCTCGCGCCCGGCTACGAGATCCAGGCGTACTTCGAGCGCACCGCCGATCGCCACGGTATCCGGCCGCTGATCCGCTTCGGCGAGGAGGTGATCTCCTGCGTGCACCAGGGCGGTCGCTGGCAGCTGGAAACCGCGCGCGGCACGCAGGACCAGGCCGATGTCGTGATCGCCGCGACGGGCATCCTTCACCATCCGCGCATGCCGGCGCTTCCAGGTCTCGGGGACTTCGCGGGCGCCTTCTTCCACAGTGCGCGCTGGGATCATCGCGTGCCGCTCGACGGCCGGCGCGTCGGCGTGATCGGTACCGGCTCGACGGCGATCCAGATCACCTCGGCGCTGACGCGGCGGGTCGCGACGTTCTGCCTGTTCCAGCGCACGGCGCAGTGGATCTTCCCGATGGACAACCCCGCCTACAGCGATCAGGAGAAGCGGCTGTTCGGTCGTGATCCGACGCGCATCAAGGCGCTGCGCGACCAGCTCAACGAGATGATGATCAACGTGATCGCGGACGCGGTGATCGACGCCGATTCGCCGGCGGTGCAGGGCATCGCGGATGCCTGCCTGCAGAACCTCGAGCAGAACGTGCGCGACCCGGTGCTCAAGGAAAAGCTGCGGCCGACCTACCGTGCCGCCTGCAAGCGCCTGATCATCTCGCCGGATTTCTACGAGGCGATCCAGCGGCCCTCGGCGCAACTGGTGACCGAGGCGATCGAGCGGATCGAGCCGGCGGGCGTGCGCACCCGGGACGGTCGCCTGCACGAGCTCGACGTGCTCATCGCCGCAACCGGCTTTCTGGCCGACCGCTTCGTGCGGCCCACCGTCGTGCGCGGCCGCGACGGCCTGGACCTGGACCAGGCCTGGGCGGCCAAGCCCTCGGCCTACCTGTCGGTCGCGATCCCGGGCTTCCCCAACTTCTTCCTGCTCAACGGGCCGAACGGCCCGGTCGGCAACTTCTCGCTGGTCCAGGTCGCCGAGTTCCAGCTCGACTACATCCTGCAGCTGGTCGACCACCTGCACGAGGGTCGCCTGCGCGAGATCGCAGTCAGGCCGCAGGCGGCGGCGGCCTACGAGGAGCAACGCGTGGCGGCGGCGCGGCAGACCATCTGGTCGACCGGCTGCAAGAGCTGGTATCTCGACGCGCAAGGTGTGCCGGCGAGCTGGCCCTGGACCTTCGCGCGTTTCGCCCAGACCATGGCCCGGCCCGACATGGCCGCGTTCGAAGAAGCGGCCTGAGGTCGCTTGCCGCGATCATCGCGCCGCTGCAGGATCCGGACCGATACCCCCAAGACCGCAAGCCACCACCATGTCGCTCGCTGCGCAGCCCCCCTCCGCGGTGCTTCCGTCGACGTTTCCCTTCAGCGAAGAGCACGAGATGCTGCGGCAGTCGATCCGCCGCTTCGTCGAACAGGAGGTCAAGCCGCAGGGCGAGACCTGGGAGCAGGCCGGATGCGTGCCGCGTGCGGTGCTGCGCCAGATGGGCGAGCTCGGCTTCCTGGGAATGCGCTACGCATCGCGCCATGGCGGCAGCGAGCTGGATACGCTGGCCACCATCGTGCTGGCCGAGGAACTCGGGCGCTCGACCTTCGGCGGGTTCGCGGTGACCGTGCTGGTCCACACCGACATGGCCTCGCCGCACCTGTTCCATTCGGGCTCGGCCGAGCAGCTCGACCGCTACATGCCGGCGCTGGTCGCGGGCGAGAAGATCGCGGCGGTTGCGATGACCGAGCCGGACGCCGGCTCGGACCTGGCGTCGATGCGCACCACCGCGCGCCGGGATGGCGACAGCTACGTGCTCAACGGCTCGAAGATGTTCATCACCAACGGCGTGCACGGCGACGTGTTCTTCGTGGCGGCCAAGACCGGCGAGGTGGGGCGCTCGCACCACTCGATCTCGATGTTCATCGTCGACAAGGGCACGCCCGGATTCCAGGCCGCACGTGCGCTGCGCAAGCACGGATGGTTGAGCTCTGACACCGCGGAGCTGGTGTTCAGCGACTGCCGCGTCCCGCGGGAAAACCTGCTGGGGTCCGAGGGCGGCGGCTTCATGGCGCTGGTCAAGAACCTGCAGAACGAGCGGTTGACGCTCGGCGCGCAGGCACTGGGGGAATGCGCGGCGGCCCTGGAGCTGACGCTGGGATACGTCACCCAGCGCAAGGCCTTCGGCTCGACCCTGTGGGATCGCCAGGCCATCCGCCACCGGTTGTCGATGCTGGCCGCGCGTGTCGCCGCGGCGCGCAGCTTCCTGTACATGACCGCCTGGCGCGACGGGCGTGGCGAGACCCTGGTCAAGGAGGTCTCGATGATCAAGGCCCTGTGTGGGGAACTGGTCAACGAGGTCATGTACGACTGCCTGCAGTTCCACGGCGGTGCCGGGTACATGCGCGAGTCGACCATCGAGCGGATGACGCGCGACGCACGCGTGCAGTCGATCGGCGGCGGTGCCACCGAGGTCATGCTCGACGAGGTGGCCAAGCGCCTGGGCTGAGCTGCTGGCCTGGCCCAAGCAAGGTCAGCTGCGCGCGATCTCCGGTGCGGGCAGCGTCGGCGCCGGAACGATGAGCGCGTCGCGGCCGACGGCGGCGGCGGGACGACTCAGCGCCGTCGCGCGGCCCGCACGCTCTGTCCATGCCACTTGCGGAACGACCTGCTGAACGACGTGCGGTCGGCATAGCCGAGCAGGTCCGCGATCTCGGTGGTGGGCAGCCCCGAATAACCCAGGTACTGCTGGGCCAGGTCACGCCGGATGGATTCCTTTATCCGGCGAAAGCTCGAGTCCTGTTCCTTCAGGCGTGCCTGGAGCGTGCGCGGAGGCAGGCCGAGCGACGCACTGACCTCCCGGATGCCGCAGGCCGCATACGGAAGCAGCGCGCGCAGCAGGCTTTCGACCTGGAGCGGCATGGCGGAGCGCAGGGAGTCGTCGCGCAATCTCAGCATCCGCTGCGTCAGCGACCGCGGGCCAGGGGCGCCGGCACCGAGGGGCCGATCCAGGAGGTCGTTGCCGATCTCGATGGCGTTGAAGCCGCTCTTGAACCGGAGATTCGGACCGAACACGCGGCGGTGGATCCGCAGGTCGGAAGGGGCCTCGTGGCGGAAATGAACCGCCTCGGGCGTCCACTCCGGCGGCGCGTGGGAGCGGGCCTCGTTGAGCAGGACCGCCAGTGCGTACTCCGCGATCTGGACTTCGCTGCTGGTGAAGCCGGTCGCCGCGGACCAGCCGAGCAGGCCGCCGCGCTTGGTGGGCTCGAAGCTCATCAGCGCGGCGTTGGTGTACATGTCGTAGTTGCGCGCGAGGTCGCGGCACAGCTCGCGGACCGTGCGTGCCTGCCGGAGCAGGACCCACAGGGGCCCGATGACGGCTGCCAGCCGCACTTCTGCGCCCAGTTCGAGGCCCCAGGTGCGCCGTCGGCAGGCCTGCGCCGCGAGATCGAAGAAGGTCATGACGGCCCGCATGCTGACCAGCAGGTCGGGATCGCTGAGCGCCGCGGGCGACAGCCCGGCCTGGCGGGCGATGTCATTCGGACGCTTGCCGTTTGCACGGATCCGTTCGGCGGATCCGCTGAGGATGACGCTGCGGACCAGCAGTCCTGCCATGTCGTTTTTCGGGTGGCGCGATCCTGCGCATTCTGACACTTGTTTTGCGCATTCGGCCACGTCTGCGGCGCGTCCGGCAGCGCATCATGGGCGCCCGGACAACAGCGGCAGACAGCGGTCGCTGTCGCGGCAGGAGACATAAATGAACGACACGCAGCGAATCGAGGAAGTGCCGGTTCCGCCGCATGTTCCGCAGCACCTGGTGGTGGACTTCGATATCTACAACCCGACCGCCGACGCCAACCGCTTCCACGAGGCGTTCGTCGAGTTCCAGCGCGCAACGCCGCATCCGTTCGTGTGGTCGCCGTTTCACGGCGGTCACTGGATCGCGGTCCGGGGCGTGGACGTGCATGCCCTGTACGGCGATCACGAGCGTTTCAGCTCGCGGTACTTCTTCGTGCCGGCCGCCGCGGAGCAGGTGCCGATGGGCGCCCTGACCCTCGATCCTCCCGAGCACCAGCCGTTCCGGGCCTTCCTCAACGCGGGCATGACGCCGAAGATCATCGGCGGACGCAACGACTTCGTGCGCACGCTCGCCAGGGATCTGGCCTCGACCCTGGCGCCCGATCGCCGCTGCGAATTCATCTCGCAGATGGGCGATGTGCTGCCGCTGTCCGTCTTCCTCGATCTGGTCGACCTGCCCATCAGCGATCGCGCAAAGCTGGGTGCGCTGGCCGACGGCACCGTGCGCGACCCGGTCCCCGCCAGGCGCGTGGCCGCGATGGACGGACTCGCGGCGTACCTGAAGCCCTATCTGGATGCCCGTCGCGGCAAGGGCGGTGAGGACCTGCTGAGCCGCGCCGCCGACGCCGACATCGGCGGCAGGCCCATCACGGAAGGCGAAGCGCTGGGCGCGGCGATCCACATCCTCATGGCCGGGCTGGACACCGTGTCCTCGCTGCTGAGCTTCGTGATGCTGTTCCTGGCCCAGAACCCCGGCCATCGCCGGGCGCTGGTGGAGAAGCCGGACCTGATCCCGGCCGCGTCGCTCGAACTGATCCGGCGCTTCCCGATCGTCACGATGGCAAGGCAGGCGCGCCACGACTTCACGATCGAGGGAACCGCGTTCCGCAAGGGCGACATGGTCGCGATCGCCTCGCACCTGTTCAACCTGGATCCGTCCGTGTACGAGCGGCCGCTCGAGGTGGACTGGAGCCGTCCGGTGCACAAGATCCTCACCTTCGGGCACGGCCCGCACCGCTGCCCGGGCGCCCTGCTGGGGCGAAACGAGCTGGTGATCGGCCTGCAGGAATGGCTGCGCCACATTCCCGATTTCGGGCTCGAGGAGGGTGCGGAAGTCTCGGTCTGCGGCGGCACGGTGGCGAAGATCACGAAGCTGCCGCTGGTCTGGTAGGCAGACGCTCGCGCCGAAGACAAGGGCTGCGATCGCCGCATTGCACCTCCCGGTCGTTCAATACCTTCAACCCAGGGTGTCCCCATGAAGAGCGCACTGCTGTCGGCGTATCACCGCGATTTCGATCTGACGACCGTGGGCGATCCGGTCATCAGTTCGCCGACCGACGTGATCGTGAAGGTCGGCGCGGCGGGGATCTGCAGGACCGACCTGCACATGCAGGAGGGCCAGCTCGCGGCGGTGCAGGAGAGCGCGGGAATACGCCTGCCCTTCACCTGTGGCCACGAGACCGCGGGCTGGGTCGCCGAAGTGGGAGCAGGCGTCACCCACCTCAAGGTCGGGGATCCGGTGGTGCTGCATCCGGTCGCGACCTGTGGCTACTGCCGCGCCTGCCGTGCGGGGAACGACATGCACTGCCCGAATTCGGTGTTCCCCGGTGTCCTGGCACCCGGTGGATTCGCCGAGTACGTCAAGACCGGCGCACGGGCCGCGGTCCCGATCCCGGCCGGCCTTGCGCCGGCGCAAGTCGCATCGTTCGCCTGCGCCGGGCTCACCGTCTACCACGCCGTGAAGAAGGCCATCGCGCTTGCCTACCCGGGAAGCTTCACGGTCGTGCTGGGCGCCGGTGGCCTGGGTCATCTTGCGATCCAGCTGATGCGCGCGCTGACCCAGACCGACCTGATCGTGATCGACCGATCCCAGGCGGCCCTCGACCACGCGCGCGAGTGGGGCGCGGACCATGTGATCCTGGCGCAGCAGGATGGATCCCACCTGCAGCAGATCCGCGACCTTACCCACGGGGGCGGTGCGCAGGTGGTGCTGGACTGCATCGGCGAGCACGGGGTTCAGAACGATGCCGTGAAGCTGCTGGCGGCGAACGGGACCGACATGCTGATCGGCTACGGCGGGGAACTGAACATCGACATCCTGACGCAGGCGCTGTTTCCGGAAACCAGCTTCGTCGGGAACATCTGCGGAACCTACAACGAGCTGGCGGAGCTGCTGGTCCTGGCCCGCCGCGGCGCCGTGAAGCTCACCACCACCTGCTACGAGCTGGGCCAGGTCAACGAGGCCCTCGGTCTGCTTCGGGCGGGCAAGATGGTAGGGCGGGCGGTGCTGGTTCCCGCCTGATGCCCGGACCGGAACGCGGTGATCGCCTGTCGCGATCGCCGCTGTCCGCGGTCATCGCAATCAGGGGCCGTTCATGGGCGGCCTTGGTCACCATGAAAGATCCGGCGGCGATCGAGTGAAGCCCGGCTGTCCTCGGGCGCCGGCATGCCGGTCCTCGATCGATGAGGCGATCCCGGGCCGATGCCCGGCGGTGCGACCGGCCGCTCGTCCTCGAGCGCTGCGGCTGCTCGCCTCGGGCGCATTCGCACGCCGTGTTCGCTGACCGGCTTGGGCTTAGAATCCTTCGCCATCATGCCTAGTCCCGATCTCTGCACGGAAGAAGACATCGCCCGCCTGGTCCACGCCTTCTACGCCAAGGTGCGACAAGACGAAGCCTTGGGACCGATCTTCAACGCACACGTGGATGACTGGCCCCATCACCTGGCCAAGCTGGTGGATTTCTGGTCGGCGCTATTGCGCGGCACCGGCCGCTTCGACGGCGCACCGATGCCCAAGCACGTCGCGCTGCCCGACCTGAGCGCGGCACTGTTCGAGCGCTGGGTCGCGCTGTTCCGCGAGACCGCCGCCGAGCAGGACAACCAGGCCATGGCGCGCGAGGCCAGCGAACTCGCCGGGCGCATCGCGCAACGGCTCTGGGCCGGCTACCAGTTCCATCGCGGTGGGCAGCAGCTCGTCTAGGGCCTGTTAACGCTATTTTGGTCGTTGCGGTGCCCCCGGATTTTCGGCCAG
>CAMLNE010000229.1 GCA_946481265.1 uncultured Panacagrimonas sp.
CCAAGCTCTACTACCCAGATGAACGGATCCAGCATGCTGGCGTGGCCCTCGGCATTGGCGGCGTGGCTGGGCACATCCACTGGCGTTTTCCAGCTGATTCGAGTGGCTACATGGGGCGCCTGCATCTGCGCCAGGCAGTGGGAGCGGTCACGGCGGCCTGCCTAGCGGTGTCGCGCGACAAGTTCCTTGCCGTCGGCGGACTGGACGAGGAGGAACTCAAGGTCGCCTTCAACGACGTGGATCTTTGCCTGAAACTGGCGCAGCGTGGCTGGCGCTGCATCTGGACGCCCTACGCAGAGCTGTATCATCACGAATCGATCTCGCGCGGGGCGGAGGATTCTCCCGAAAAGATTGCGCGGTTCGGGCGCGAGATCGACTGCATGAGGCGGCGCTGGGAGCCCCAACTGGATAACGACCCCTATTACCACCGCTGTTTCTCGCGCACTGCGCAGGACTATTCGCTCAATCCCGCTCCTCAGCCATACCGGCCCTGGGAGAGTGCTTGGTGAGCGAGCCGGCCGGGAACCGGGGTTTCGCCGGCGTACCGGGCCTGGTACGTCCGACTCAACCATCATCGCGCGGCCACTGGCGGATCTTCATTGATGCGCTGGGGGCCCTGTTCATCCGCGAGGTGCGCAGCCGCTACGGCACCTTTCGTGGTGGCTACGTGTGGGCGGTGGTCCAACCGCTGGCATTTGTCGTGATCATCAATGAGTCGCGCGCGTTGCTGGGCGCCGGCCGCGACGAGATCTATGGCGTCTCAGGTCAGTATTTCTTCTTGATCGGCGTGCTGCCGTTCTTCATGTACCAACAGTCGTTCAACCAGGCGCTTGGTGCGATGACGTCATTTCGCGGGGTGTTCAATTACCGCGAGGTACGCCCCATCGACATCATCCTCGTACGGGGCGCCATCGAGTTCGTGCTGCTTGGATTCGTGCTGATGCTGACTATCCTGGGGTTGCACTTCTTCCACCAGCCTGTCGATTTCCAGGATCCACTCCGGTTTCTTGCGGCCATCGGGCTGCTTTTCGTGCTGACCCAGGGCCTGGGCCTGATTGGCGACGTCTACGCGACGCGCAGCGACAACATGCGCCGCATCATCATGTTGATGGACCGGCCACTGTTCTTCATTTCCGGCGTGTTCTTCACCGCGGAGGTCGTGCCCGAGGGGCTTCGCGAATATCTGATGTGGAACCCGTTGCTCCATGCCATCGACCTTGGGCGCGACTCGATGTTGACCGAGTACGACTCGCCCTGCAGCTGGCTATACCTGACGCTGTTCGCGTTCACTGCATTGATGTTCGGACTCGGCGCCTACCGCAGCAACCTGCACCGGCTCTCTGCCTGATGATCACGTTAGAGAAGGTATCCAAGTGCTACGTCCGACCGGATGGCAGTCGACACTGGGTGTATCGCGACCTGGATCTGAATCTGCCGGCGCATCGGAACATCGGCATCGTCGGCCGCAACGGCTCGGGGAAATCGACGCTTATTCGCCTGTTGTCGGGTGTCGATACGCCGGATCGAGGGCGCGTGATCAGCCGCGGCAGCATCTCGCCGCCAGTAGGGCTGTCCAGCGGCTTTTCGCCATCGATTCCGGGGCGTGAGAACGCGAAGTTCGTCTGCCGCATCCGGGGCGACTACGGCTCTGTCATGCGTGAACGCCTTGACTTCATCAGAGCATTCTCGGAACTCGGCGATTTCTTCGAGCAGCCGGTCAAGACCTATTCCTCGGGCATGCGTGCGCGCCTGGCATTCGCTATCAGCATGGCGTTCGACTACGACTGCTACCTGCTCGACGAGATCACGTCGGTGGGTGATGAGAAGTTCCGCGTCCGCGCCGATGCCGCATTCAAGGAACTGCGAACCCGTGCCAGCATCATCCTCGTGAGCCATGGCATGCAGACCTTGCGTCAGCTGTGCGATGCCGGTCTTTATGTGCGCAACGGCGAGGTGAGGTACTACGACCAGATCTCCCAGGCGATCGACGATTACCTCCAGGACCAAAAGTGAAAGAGCACCTGATCCGCTTCCTTCGCCGGCGTGGACGTTACGCGATCGGGGTTTTGCTGCCTTCGCTGCTGCTGCTGGGCTACCTCGGCCTGATTGCGAGCGACCGCTACGTGTCAGAGGCCAGACTGATCGTGGAGCGTGACTCTGCGAACGTGGGAGGCATCGCCATGGGGCTGCTGTCGCTGGGTCAGGGAGGTTCTGCGCTGGACGTCGAGCTAGTGAAGCGTTTCATAGAGTCGCCGGCCATGGTCGAATACTTGGACCACGCGCTTGATCTGCGCAAGCACTATTCACAGGACAAGGCGGATTTCTTCTCGCGACTCTCGCCCTCGGCCTCGCGCGAAGATTTTGTGAAGTACTACCTCAAGCGGGTGGATATCCACATCGACAAGGATTCGCTGACGCTTGACCTGGCGATCCAGGCGTTCGATCCGGTGTACGCGCAGAAGCTGGCGCGGGCCGTTGTCGAGCGCTCGGAGCGGTTCGTCAATGACGTGGGCCAGAGCCTGGCGCGCGAGCAGGTGGCATTCGCGCAGGGTGAGGTGGAGAAATCGAACAAGCGGCTGGTCGACGCGGCGAACGAACTGATCGCCTACCAGAATGAACACGAGATGCTCAGTCCGGAACTGGAGTCTGCTGCGCTATCGCAGGTCATCGCGGGTCTGCAGCAAGAGCTCGCGCGTCAGAAGACAGAGCTCAAAGCCCTGCGCAGCTACCTGAGCGATTCTGCCCCCGAAGTGATGGCAGCCCGGTCGCGTATCGCGGCGCTGGACCTGCAGATTTCGCAAGAGCGCGCCAAACAGGTCCGTACTGGGCAGTCAGGCGCGTTGAACGCGCTGCTGGTCGACTACAAAGAACTCGAACTGGGCGTGCGAGTGGCAACGGACATCTATCAGGCCGGATTGGCGACGCTGGAGGCAGCCAAGCTCGACGCCTCGCGCAAGGTGAAACATCTGGTGATGGTCTCGGCGCCGACCCTGCCGCAGGATGCGACGCGGCCGCGGCGCCTGTACAGCCTCGCGACAGCCGTCGCGTTGCTGCATATCCTGTACCTGATCGGCGGCATGATCGTCGTCATCATCCAGGATCATCGGGAGTAGGGGATGAAGCCGAGCAAGATTGGCGTGTTTCTGGCAGCGGTCCTGCTGCCGGTGGTGGCAACTGCGCAAGTTCCGCCAGGGTTCCCGACTACGATGTTGCCGACGGGGCAGGCCCCTGCAATGCCCGACGCAGCTGCCACAGCCACGCCGGCCGCCGCCACGCGGGCGGGCATGAGCAATGGCGCGCCATTCTTCTCAATCAGCGGCCAGAGCACATCGCCCGCGCCGCGCGTAGTGAACCCAGGGGCACCTTCCCAGGCTCGGGAGGCGTTCGCACCCACAATCCCAGACGCACAGATCTTCGAAGATCGGCTATCCGAATCGCCCGTATTTGGCCGCACTCTGTTCCAGGGCCATTTCGCCTCGGAATCGTTCAAGGGTTTCAATCCGGACTATCTGATCAGTGTCGGAGATCAGATCGACGTCAAGCTATGGGGTGCGGTGGATGTTCAGATGGTTCTACCGGTCGACGCCCAGGGCAATGTATTCATCCCGCGCGTAGGTCCGGTGCGAGTGCTGAACGTGCGCAACGGCGAGCTCAACGCGGTGGTGGAGCGAGAGGTGCGGCGGACTTATCGCGAGGAGGTGGGGGTGTACGCCACGCTTGCGGCGGCAGTTCCCGTGAAGGTTTTTGTCTCTGGCTTCGTGCGTCGGCCGGGCCTCTATCCGGGGTACGCTTCGGACTCCCTTCTCAATTTCCTCGACCGTGCAGGTGGCATCGCCTCCTTGTCTGGTAGCTATATCGATGTGCGCGTGCTGCGTGGCGAGCAGACGATTGCACGGGTCGATCTCTACGAGTTCCTGACCAAAGGCTCGCTCGCACAGGTGCAGTTGCGTGATGGCGACAGCATCTTCGTCGGACCGATCGGATCGACCGCGATGGTCACCGGACTCGTCGCCAGTCCCGCACAGTTCGAATTTCGTCCGGGTACGCGCATCTCGGAGCTGCTCGAGATTGCAGGTGTCAACGGCCGCGCTACCAACGTAAGCATCACGCGCAGCGAGGGTTCACGGCGCGAGGTGATCTACGTGCCGGTCGGCGATCCGGCGCTGAACGGCCCGGTGGTTACCGGTGACTACATCGAGGTGATGGCGGACCGGCTCGTCGGACAGATTGCGGTAACGCTGGAAGGAGAGCACGAGGGAGCGGGCCAGTACGTACTGCCGTACTCGGCAACACTGGCCGACATGCTGGAGCAAGTGCGGTACTCACCGCAATCCGAGAAGACGGGAATCCAACTCTATCGCAACAGTGTCGCGGCACGGCAGAAGGAAGTGCTCGACCAGATGCTGACGAAGCTCGAACAGTCGGTCCTGGCGGCACGCTCGACTACTCGCGAAGAAGCCGAATTACGCACGCGCGAGGCACAGCTCGTGCTCCAGTTCGTGGAGAGGGCACGCAAGATCCAGCCGAAGGGCCAGGTCGTGCTGCCGCGCGAATTTGACCCCTCGAAGATCGCCCTGGAAGACGGCGATGTCGTTCGCATCCCGCGCATGAGCAACTTAGTCCAGGTTCACGGCGAGGTGTTCCTGCCCAATGCCTTTATGTGGCGCAAGGGTTACTACGTGAGCGACTACATAAACCAGGCCGGCGGCTTGATTCAGAAATCGTCCGGCGAGCGGGTGCTGCTGATCCGCCCTTCGGGGGAGATTGCCTCGGAGGAGGGCAGTGGTTTCGTGATGGCCGAACGTGTCGAGCCAGGCGACGAGATTCTGGTGCTGCCGGGTGTCGACACTAAGCGCTTCCAATTCGGCAAGGACGTGATCCAGGTGATCTACCAGATCGCGATCGCGGCTGGTGTGTTGGCTCGATTGTAGTGCGATCGGCCCCGCGGACTGCGATCGCGTTGGTCATGATCTCGGGGATCATCTAATTCGGTCGAGCCCATGCGCCTATAGGACAGAGATCCCTTCGATGAGCGACTCGAGTTCGCGCACGGTGCGCCATGTGGACGCTGCGCTGCGCTCGGCGACAACGCACTCCAGCTGATTGTGGTCCAGTCGAGTGAAGTAGGTCATCGTACGGTCGCGCGCCCCGCTCATGGCGTCGCCGCGAAAGCGTTTTTTCTCGACGTATTCCTGACGCGACTTAATAGCGTAGTGGTGGACGCGCAGGTTCCCGGGTCCAACGCTGCAAGACAGCTCGCCAGTGGGATCGGGCAGCCAACTGCCGGCCTTGGCCCATTCCATATCCTTGCCGGCAGTATCAATGTAGCGAAAGCCAGGATGCAGATTGCAGCGATGCACTCTCTGAAGGGCTACGGCCGCCGTCCGTGCGTAGGTTTTGATGTGTTGGCAGCCGCCCGCATCATCGGGGGCGCAGCGGGTAAAGCGTTCGGTGACCAGTCCGGGGCTGCGGTGCTCGTGCCCTGATGATCCGAACAGGCGCCAGTTGATGGCGATCGCCCCGACGTCGGGGGGCGCGATCAACTCCTCGAGGTGATGGATTGGGCTGCGACCGTCAGAGGACACTAGGAATTCATCCGCGTCCAGAAAAGCGATGCGGTCGAATTTGCGACCCCAACGCTTCAGCATTGAGTTGTAGGCCTTGATCTGCGCCCCATTTCCCGGGGGCTCCCGATGGAGCCGCAGCACGCCAGCAGATTCCAGTTTGCACAAGAGATCCAGCGTGCCGTCGTCGCTTTGGTTGTCGGCGATCAGAAAATCAGTGAAGCCGGCGTTGCGGTGCCAAGCGAGCCATTCGAGCATGTACTCGGCTTCGTTGCGGACGATCGAGGCAAGCGCGATTCTCAGGGTCATCGTCGCGTCACCAGCCGGATTCTGCGCTGCAGGCCGCGTTCCGCCACCAAAGCGAGCATCGGACGGTCGGCGTCAAGTGCCATGCCAGCAGCGGAAATCGGCCCAGTCGGCGCCTCGTGCACCAGCGAGCAGACCCAGCCATCTGAAGCTTCATCCCAAGATCCGTGCCGCGAAGCAGACAGAACGAGCACAACCGGGGCTGATGGCGACATGAGAGGGGAGAAGGAATGGGCACTATTGCAATCTGCCGATGCCTCAGGGTCAGGTCAAGAATGGGGGCGTGAACGACACTTCCGGCGCGATGCCTTACCCGAGCGGGAATCGATACGTATAATTCGCCGCGCTAGGCGGGGCGCTCACCAGAGCGTGGTGCTCCAACCCAGGTCCCCGCCACGCTGCTGTTTCCAACCTTTCGCAGGGGGCTTGATTCGATGAGCACGCAAAGCGTGGCCAACGCCACGGGTTCAGGTGTGGACCCAGGGCGGCGGCGGTTCCTGACGCTCGCAACTAGTGGCGTCGGCGCGGTCGGTGCCGGTTTCGTGGCATGGCCGTTTCTCGCTTCGCTCAAGCCGAGCGAGCGCGCCAAGGCGCTCGGAGCGCCAGTGACGCAGGACATTTCCCTGCTCGAGGCCGGGCAGAAGCTCAACGTGGCCTGGCGTGGCAAGCCGGTATGGATCGTCAAGCGCACGCCGGAGATGCTGGCGAGCCTTGAAAAGGTCAAGGACGACCTCGCCGATCCGAACAGCGAGCAACCGCAGCAGCCCGCCTACATCCAGGGTGACGCCCGCGCGATCAAGCCGGAGATCCTGGTGATGATCGGTTCCTGCACGCACCTGGGCTGTTCGCCCACCTTCCGCCCGGACCATCCGGCGCCGGAGATCGCGGCGGACTGGCAGGGCGGCTTCTATTGCCCCTGCCACGGTTCGAAGTTCGACCTGTCGGGACGCGTGTACAAGAACGTGCCGGCACCGATCAACCTGCAGGTGCCCCCCTATCGCTTCGAGAACGACACCACCGTCGTGATCGGCGAAGACCCGGTCGCCGCCGCGGCATAAGGACGAGAACAAGAACATGGCCATCGTTCCCAATCCGCACAAGACCACCGGCTTCCTCGGCTGGATCGACGATCGCTTCCCGCTGACGAAGCTGTGGAAGGATCATCTGACCGAGTACTACGCGCCGAAGAACTTCAACTTCTGGTACTACTTCGGCTCGCT
>CAMLNE010000230.1 GCA_946481265.1 uncultured Panacagrimonas sp.
GGCGTTCGAGCCGCTGCAGGTCGAGGATGCCGCCGCCGCGCGTCTACTCGCGCAGGCAGCGAATCGCCTGGCTCACATCGTCCAGCGCCGCGAGCGTGCAGGCGGCCGGTCCGCCCAGGAGCGTCCACACCGCTTCGCTGCGGTCGGCCAGCTCCGCACGCAACGCGCGGTTCGCCGCGGTCGTGTCGAGCGCGTCCTGCAGCGCCTGCAGGCGGCGTCGGCCGTCGGCATCGAGCGCGTCCCCGGCGAGCGCGCGCGCGATGCGCTGCGGCCAGGCCAGATCGCTGCAGCCGCGCGACAGCACCACCAGCTGCGCCCAGCTCAGGCCGACGAAGGGCGCGCGCAGCAGCACCGCCCAGGCCAGGCGGTCTTCCGGATGCCATAGCGCACGAGCCAGCCAGATCAGGTCGCGCACCTCGGGCAGCGCCGCCAGCGGATCGATGTCCTGGCAGGCCGGCGTCAGGCCCTGCGCACGCAGGGCGCGGATCACCGGTTCAAGGTGGCGCCGGGCGCGCGCCAGCACCACCACGCTGCGCTCCGGCGAAACCCGTCGCGCCGCCTCCGCGGCGGCAGCCACCGCCTCCTCCTGCGCGCTCGCGCATACGGCGAGGCCGACGCCGCCCTCGTCCGCGGCGGCGCGCAGCGCCACGCTGGGCGCGAAGGCCACCGCCCCGCGCAGCAGGTCGGCGCGCGCCGGAAAGATGCGCGTGAAGGCCGCGTTGAACCAGTCGACGACCGCGGGCTGCGAGCGGAAATTCGCGCTCAGGCGCAGGCGCCGCAACGGCAGCGCGCCGATGCGCTGCTCGTCCCACAGGCGCAGGAACAGGCGCACCTCGGCCTTGCGGAATGCGTAGATCGACTGCTGCGGATCGCCGACCAGGAACAGCGAGCGGCCATCGCCCGGCGTCCAGGCGGCGGTCAGGCTCTGCAACAGACGCAGCTGCGTCTCGCTGGTGTCCTGCATCTCGTCGACCAGCAGGTGGCGGATGCGACGATCGGCCGACAGCAGCGCATCGCCGACGCCACCGGCCGGGCGCAGCGCCTGCAGCGCCGACTGCGCGAGCTGCGGGAAGTCCGCCTGCTGGGCCTCGGCAAAGCTCACGCGCAAGTGCGCGGCCAGGCGCCGCAGCACGCGCAGCCAGGCGCTGCGCAGCTCGCACAGCTCGGCCGGCAGTTCGGCGTCGGGCAGCACACAGACCGCGCGCGCGGCGCGCACCAGCGCCTCGTTGTCCTGTTCGGATTCGAGCAGCGCCTTGAACGCCTGCGTGTACGGCTGGCGCGGGGCAAAGCCGCTGTCGATCCGCACGCCCTTGGGCTTGCGTAGGGTGCGCTCGCCGCTGCGCGTGAGCAGCACGTCGGCGATGCGGCGCAGCGTCGCGCACTGGCTGCGGTCGGCATCCGGCCAACCGGGCAACCCGTCGGCCCAGGCGAGCAGCGTGTGCTGGCCCGCGCCCTCGCGCAGCAGGGCGACCAGCCGGTCGCGCTGTGCCGCATCCAGGCTGTCTTCGAACTCGCGCAATGCCGGCTCGATCAGCGCGGACAGCACCCGTGCGTCCTGGGCGCGCCAGTCCTGCTCGCTGCCCGACGCGGCCGCGTGCATCCACTGCTCGCGCCGAGCGAGCAGCGCCGACAACGGCTCGACCAGCCGGTCGAGGCGGTTGCCGGCCAGGCGCAGCACGCGCGCCAGGGCCTCGCGATCCTCGGCCGGCACCGAGGCGTCCTCGAGCTCCTCGAACAGGCGCGTGATCGCGTCCAGGTACAGGCTGCGTGCGTCCTCGGCGACGCCGATGCCGCCGCCCAGGCCCGATAGCAGCGGCAGCTGTGCGCCAAGCTGCGCGCAGAACGCATCGATGGTCAGCGCGCCGAGCCGCGCGGGCTGCGCGAGCAGCTGCCAGTCGTGCTGCGCATCGCGATCCAGCACGGCGCGTGCGCTGGCTCGCAGTGCCTGCTCGTGGGCATCGCCGGTCGCCTCGTCGCGCTGCGCGGCGCGCAGCACCTCGAGCACGCGCGTGCGGATCTCGGCCGCCGCCTTGTTGGTGAAGGTGATGGCCACCACCTGCTCGGGCGCTTCCACCGTGGCCAGCGCGCACAGCAGGCGATGCACCAGCAGGCCGGTCTTGCCGGAGCCGGCCGGCGCCATCACCAGCGCGTGCTGCGACAGGTCCAGCGCCGCGGCCCGATCCGCCGCATCCGGCAGCACGGCACTGCTCACGGCGCGTCCGTCTCGTCGTCGTCGGCGCTGGCGCCCGCCAGGGCCAGCAGGTCGGCGTAGGACGAGCGCTCGTTCACGCGCGCGTCGATCCACGCCGCACCGCCCAGAAAGCCGCGCGCGGCGCCCTCCATCGCCAGGCGCCACTGCCCGAGCCGCTCGTCCCAGTCCGTGCGCAGGTCGGCCAGCGGTTCCTCGCGCAGCTTGCGCCGCCAGCTGGTCAGCGCCACCAGCGCCGGATGCCCATCCTTGACGTGGCCGAAGCAGATGCCGTCGACCTGCGGGATGCCCGCGGCCCGGGTGGCGGCGTGGCTCGCATACAGCGGCAGCTGCGGCTCCAGCGGCCGCTCCACCTTCCAGCCGCGCGGATCGGCTTCGCGGCCGGTCTTGTAGTCGATCACCAGCCAGCGTTCGCCCAGCGGCGTCTGCACGCAGTCCACCCGGTCCAGGCGCAGGCGCAGCTGCAGGCCGGCCACCTGCGGTTCGGCCCGCACCTCGCGCATTTCCACGCGGAAAGGATCCAGGCGCTCGCGCTCGTGCTGCAGCCATTGCAGGACCACGTCGCGCGCACGCGCCGCCTCCAGCGCGCGCACGACCTTGCCGAAGTCGGCCGCGGGCAGCAGCCGGTCCAGGCGCGCCGCGACCAGGGCGTCGACACGCCCGGTCAGCGTGGCCTCGTCGGCCGCCGCCAGGCCCGCGCTGTCGCGCAGCAGGCCCCAGGCGTCCTCCAGCACCGCGTGCACGAGCTTGCCCTGCACGCGCGCGTCGAGGCCGCGCACGGGCTGCGCCAGCGGCTCGATGCCGAGGCGGTAGCGGCAGAACGCGAAGAACGGCGATTCGAACCAGGCGCGGAACAGCGCGCTGTCGGGCCGCAGTGCGGCCTGTTCGACGTCATCGACCGCCGGCACCTCGTCAGCCAGCGGCCACTCGGCCGCGCTGCGGACATCCGACAGCGCGGCCTCCAGCGCCGAGACGCGCCGAGCCGGCGTCACGCGCGTCCATCCGGCGTCGACGCCGCCGAACAGGCTCGACGGCTGCAACTGCGCGCCGCGCGCGTCGACCGCCGGCATGCACACCCGCACCTCGGGTGCGCAGCCACCCAGCAGTCGCGCCGCCTGCGCCTGGGCGCGTGCCAGCCAGGCCTCGGGCGAGGCCTCGGCCACGCCGGCGCGGCGCTGCAGGTCCAGCGGCAGGAAGGGCGTGGGCCGGGCCAGCGGCGGGACCTGCGCGGCGGTGGCGCCAAACACGTAGAGCAGGTCGCAGGACAGCGCGGCCGCCTCGTCGAGCGTGGTGATCAGCAGCGGCTGCGCGTGTTCCACGCGCGGCGCGAACGGGGTGCCGCGCGCCAGCTCCGCCAGCCAGTCGCGCGCGCTGGACGCCGGCACCCGCCCGAGCTGCGCGTCGAGCGTGCCGAGCCGGTCGAACAGGCCCCGCGCCGCATGCACCGCCTGGTAGGTCTGCGAGTCGAGCGCATCCGCGCCGGGCCAGCCGAGCGCTTCGGCCAGCGCGCGAAAATGCGCGGCCCACTGGCTGGGCAGCGCACGCGACGGCGCCGCGGACAGGCAGCCGATGAAGGCTTCGAACGGCGCGGCCAGCACCGGCGGCAGCAGCGCGGCGACGCGTGCAAGCGATACACGCGGCCTGCCCTCCTCGCGCAGCCGGGCGTCGGCGTGCGCGGTGTGCGCGCGCTCGGTCTCGGTCCACAGGCTGGTCGACAGCAGCACCCGGCTGAGCAGCTCGGAGGCGTTGCCCTCGGCGCGCAGCTGCAGCAGCGCGAACAGGATGTCGACCTGTGCCTGCGCATTCAGGCGCAGGCCGCGCTCCCAGCGCCAGGGCAGCGCGCCCTCGCCCGCCGCCGCCCAGGGCGCCAGCAGGTCACGCAGCACCGACTCGCCCAGTTCGCGCTGCGCATCCGGATCCGGCAGCGCGAACACGATGCGCGGCGGCAGTCCCTCGCCACAGGCCTGCAGGCGCTCGCGGACCTCGTGCACCGCCTGCCGCCACTGGTCCTCCTCGTCGGGCAGAACCTGGTGCAGAACGCGCGGGGCCAGCGGCGGCGCGGATCGGATCTGGATGCGGGTGCCGCGCGCGGCCAGCGCGTCGAGCACCGCCTGCTCGCTGGGCGCCAGCGGCGCCACGAAGCCGGCCAAGTGGATCGCCGCCGGCACCGCGACGTCGCCTGCCGCGACGCGCTGTGCCACCTCGGCCGCGATGTCCGCGCCGGTCAGCCAGCGGTTCTGGTGCATGCGGCGCGACACGTGCTGGCGCCAGCGGCGGAAGGCCTGGTGCTCGTCCTGCCAGGCCGGCGCCGTTTCGAGGTCGATGGCATGGCGGCGCAAGATCTGGTCGGCCCGCCGCGCCTCGCGCGCGGCCGCCTGGGGCGCCAGCAGCGCGGCACCCGCCTCGTCGCGCTCCACCGCCTCGCGCCACAGCACCAGCTCCTGCGCGCTGCTCAGCAGCTGCGCGTCCGGCCAGCCCGCGGTCCAGGTGTCGATCAGCCAGCGCGACAGGGTGGTGATGCGCGGCGCCTCCCACACCGCGTCGCCAGCGCGTGAGCGCGCCAGACTGGCGTCCTCGCGCAGGCCGCGCGCGAGGCGCTCGGTGGCGGCGAGGGTGAGAACCTCTGGCGAAGCGGCGGCGTCGGCGCGGGATGCCTCGCCGCTCATGAGCCGCGGATCAGCGTTCCAGCAGCTTGAGCTTGTCCGGCTTGCCGTCCCAGTCCTTGGCGTCCGCCGGCGCGTCCTTGCGCTCGGTGATCACCGGCCAGTCCTTGGACAGCTCCGCGTTGAGCGGCTTGAAATGCGCATGCTCGGCCTTGAGATCGTCCTCCGCGAAGATCGCGTTGGCGGGGCACTCGGGCTCGCACAGCGTGCAGTCGATGCACTCTTCCGGATCGATCACCAGGAAATTCGGCCCTTCGTGGAAGCAGTCGACCGGGCACACTTCAACGCAGTCGGTGTACTTGCACTTGATGCAGTTTTCGGTGACGACGAAAGTCATGGTGAATCCTGAAGCAACGACGTGGGGCTGACGATTGTAGTACCAGCGGCCGCCCACCGCGATCCGTCCGATCGCCGGACCACGCCTTTCAGGCCAGGCCGGCGAGTTGCGTCTCGATCTGCCCGAGGTCCGGGATCACCGCTTCCTGCCCCCCCATGCGCACGCGCGACAGCACCAGTTCCTGGCGATCGCCCGGCAGCAGGTTCACCGCGCCGATGGTGCCGCGGTTGATCGAGATCAGGTGCGGGTGCCCCTGTGCCAGCAGCGCGAAGCTGCCGCCGCCCATGCGCCGGCCGATCGGGTTGACGATGACGATGCGCGAGCGCTTGCCGACCTCGGGCCGCGCCTGGCCGCCGAGCGCCTCGAACGACAGCACCGGGATGCGCCGCTCGGCCGTGGCGTGCCAGCCCGCCAGCCAGGCGGGCGCATCGGCTGCGGCCGGCTCGAAGCGGTCGACCGCGGTGACCTCGGCAACGGCGGCGTTGGGCAGCAGCAGGTAGTCGCCCACGAGCTGGATCATCACCGCGTAGAGCGCGTCGGTCATACCGTCTGCTCCTCCTCGGCCAGCAGCAGATCGCCCAGTTCCGCGAGCAGCTGCTCCTCCTGGTAGGGCTTGATCAGGTAGCGGTTCACGCCCAGGTTGCGCGCACGCTCGCGGTGCTTATCGCCGGAACGCGACGTGATCATGATGATGGGCAGCTGCGCGATGCGCGGCGTGTTGCGGATGAAGGCCGCGACCTCGAAACCGTCGGCGCGCGGCATCTCGATGTCGAGCAGGATGGCGTCCGGCGCCTCGGTCTGCAGCGCCGCCATCGCGTCGAGGCCATCCTTGGCGGTGATCACGCGATAGCCCTTGCGCGTGAGCAGGCGCTCGGTGACGCGGCGGATGGTGATGGAGTCGTCCACCACCATGATCACGCGGCGATCCTCCGGCGCCGCCGTCGGCGCCAGCACCGCCTCGTTGCCCAGGCGGCGGCGCGTTTCCTCGGCGATCAGGGCCGGGATGTGCACGATCAGCATGACGCGACCGTCAGCCAGGATGGTGGCACCCGAGATGCCGGAGACCGAGCCCAGCACCGGCCCGGCCGGCTTGGTGACGATCTCGCGGTTGCCGATCAGGCGCTCGGCGACCACCGCGATCCGGCGCTCGCTGGCGCCCAGGCCGTCGCCCAGCCGCATCAGGATGGCCGGCACGGTGCGCGATTCGATGCGCTTGGGCGCGGGCAGTCCGACGAGGTCGCCCAGGCGCCGCACCTGGTACTGGTGTCCGCCGTAGTCGAGCGGCTGCCCGCCTTCCTTCATCATCTCCGAGACCGCCTCGCGCGGTGCGCGCGCGATACCCTCCACCGCGCCCAGCGGAATGGCGAACAGCTCATCGCCGACCTGCACCACCAGGGCCTGCGACACCGCGAGCATCAGCGGCAGGCGGATGCGGAAGCGCGCACCGCGGCCGTTCTCGGACGCCACGTCCATGGTGCCGCCGAGCTGCTTGACCTCGGCCGCCACCACATCCATGCCGATGCCGCGTCCTGCGTCCTGCGTGAGCGCACGCGCGGTCGAGAACCCCGCGGCGAAGACGAAGCGCGCGAGATCCTCGTCGGGGACCTGCGCGTCGGGGCGGATCAGCCCGCGCTTGACCGCCTGTGCGCGGATCGCCTCGAAGTCGAGGCCGCGCCCGTCGTCGCCCACCTCGATCAGCAGCTGGGAGCCTTCGCGCTTGAGCGACACGTGCACCGTGCCCTCGGCCGGCTTGCCGGCGGCGGCGCGCGCCGCCGGATCCTCGATGCCGTGGACCACGGAGTTGCGCAGCAGGTGCTCGAGCGGCGCCGTCATGCGCTCGAGCACGTTGCGGTCGAGCTCGCTCTCCGCGCCGGTGA
>CAMLNE010000231.1 GCA_946481265.1 uncultured Panacagrimonas sp.
GCAGGTTGATGTCGGTCTGCGTGGTGCTCGACAGCTCGATCTTGGCCTTCTCGGCGGCTTCCTTCAGGCGCTGCAGCGCGAGCACGTCCTTGGAGAGGTCGACGCCTTGCTCCTTCTTGAACTCGCCGATGATGTAGTCGATGATGCGCTGGTCGAAGTCTTCGCCGCCCAGGAAGGTGTCGCCGTTGGTGGACAGCACTTCGAACTGGTGCTCGCCGTCGACTTCCGCGATCTCGATGATCGAGACGTCGAAGGTGCCGCCGCCGAGGTCGTACACGGCGATCTTGCGATCACCCTTGACCTTGTCCATGCCAAAGGCCAGCGCGGCGGCCGTGGGCTCGTTGATGATGCGCTTGACCTCGAGGCCCGCGATGCGGCCGGCGTCCTTGGTCGCCTGGCGCTGCGAGTCGTTGAAGTACGCGGGAACGGTGATGACCGCCTCGGTCACCGGCTCGCCGAGATAGTCCTCGGCGGTCTTCTTCATCTTGGCCAGCACCTGCGCGGAGATCTCCGGCGGCGCCATCTTCTTGCCCTTGACCTCGACCCAGGCGTCGCCGTTGGGCGCCTTGGTGATCTTGTACGGGACCATGTCGATGTCCTTCTGGACGACACCGTCCTCGAAGCGGCGACCGATCAGGCGCTTGACCGCGTAGAGCGTGTTGTGCGGATTGGTCACGGCCTGGCGCTTGGCAGCGCGGCCGACGATGACCTGTCCGTCGTCGGCGTAGGCGACGATGGACGGCGTGGTGCGCTCGCCCTCTGAATTCTCGATGACCTTCGCGCTGCCACCCTCGAGGATCGCGACGCAGGAATTGGTGGTGCCGAGGTCGATGCCGATGATCTTGGCCATGGGACTGATGCTCCGTGGAAGCTGGTCGGGCCTAGCAGCCCGGGTTGATTGGAATGACGCTTTGCTGAGGGATATCTGCTGGCCCTTGGCGTTCTTTCAAGAGCCTGACGATCACGCGTCGGTGGGCGGCGCCTTGGCCACCACGACCATCGCCGGACGCAGCAGCCGATCGTGCAGGCGGTAACCCTTCTGCATCACCTCCAGCACGTGGTTGGGCGCCACCTGGGTCGAAGGCAGCATCGTCATCGCCTCATGCAGCTCGGGATTGAACGGCTCGCCGCGCGGATCGACCGGGCGCACGCCATGCTTCTCGAGTGCCGTGAGCAGCTGCTTGCGGGTGAGTTCCATGCCCTCGATCAGGGCCGCAACCTGCGCTTCGGGCTTGCCCGCCGCCACCAGGCCGAGGTCCAGGCTGTCGGCCACGCCGAGCAGCTCGGCCAGCAGCTTCTCGGTGGAGTACTTGGCGGCGCTGGCGATCTCGCGGTCCGCGCGCTTGCGCATGTTGTCCAGATCGGCGACCGCGCGGAGCTGGGCATCGCGTGCGGCGGCAGCCTTTTCCTCGGCCTCGGCCAGGCGGGCGGCGAGCGTGGCGGCGTCCGGCATCTCGGCGGTCTCGGGGCGGCGGCTCTCATCCGGGTGGGGAGAAGAGCCTTCGGGAACGGGGCTTCCAGACATGTCGTTGACGGTTCGATTGGATTACGGGCACAGACAGTGCGGGCCGCAGGTCGCATTTCAAGACCGTCCCGCGCCGCGGGCCGGCGATTGTACGGTGCCACACCCCTGCGTGGCGCGACCGCGCCCCGATCCGTGGCCCTGGGCACCGGGCTTGCGGCGCCCCTGCGCCCGCCGGCGCATGTCGCCTCGACCTTGCGGCCCACGCGCCGCATTGGGGAAGCTCGGGCGCCCCCCGCCACTGGAGAATCCCCCGCAATGTTTGCCCAACTGATGAATTGGATGCGGGCGCGCCGGATCCTGCCGAACATCTCGGAGACCGAGCGCGAGGCGCTGGAAGCCGGCACGGTGTGGATCGACGGCGACTTCTTTGCCGGCCAGGCGGACTTCGCGCGGATGCTGCGCGAGCCCTATTCCAGGCTCTCCGACGAGGAACAGGCCTTCCTCGACGGTCCGGTCGAGGAGCTGCTCGCGCGCACCGACCGCTACCGGATCGGCCGCAGCAAGCGCGTCCCCGACGAGCTGCTGCAGTTCATCAAGGACCAGGGCTTCATGAGCTTCCTGATCCCCCGCGAGTACGGTGGCAAGCAGTTCTCGACCCTGGCCATCAGCACGATCATGGCCAAGATCGGACCGGTCAGCTCCACCGTCGGGACGCTGGTGGTGATTCCCAACTCGCTCGGCGCCGCCGAGCTGATCCTCCACTACGGGACGCCCGCGCAGAAGGAGCACTACCTGCCGCGGCTCGCGCGTGGCGAGTACCTGCCCTGCTTCGGCCTGACCGAGCCCACCGCCGGCTCCGACGCGGCCTCGATCAAGGCCGAGGGCCTGGTATTCCGGGATGACGACGGCCAGACCAGGATCCGTCTGAACTTCCGCAAGCGCTACATCACCCTGGCGCCCATCGCCAACCTCTGCACCATCGCCTGCCGCCTGCGCGATCCGGGGAACCTGCTCGGCCGCAATGCGCCGAACAGCGACGGCGACCTCGGGATCACCTGCGTGCTGGTGCACAAGGGCACGCCAGGCTTCAGCAGTGGCGATCACCACGATCCGATCGGCGACCCGTTCTACAACGGCCCGCTGCTGGGCAAGGACGTGGTGGTGCCGCTGGACAACATCATCGGCGGCGTCGACTACGCGGGCCAGGGCTGGAAGATGCTCATGCAGCAGCTCGCCGGCGGTCGCGCGGTGTCGCTGCCGGCCGGCGCGGTGGGCGGTGCCAAGGCGGTGGCGGTGGCCACCGGCGCGTATTCCATGGTGCGCCAGCAGTTCGGGCTGCCGATCGGCCGCATGGAAGGCGTCGAGGAGAAGGTCGGCCGCATCGCGGGCCTGAGCTACCTGCTCGAGGCCGCGCGCGTGTTCGGCTGCTCGGCGATCGACAACGGCCAGAAGCCCCCGGTGATCTCCGCGGTGCTCAAGGCCTACACCACCGGTATCGCGCAGCAGCTCGCCATCGATGGCATGGACGTGTTCGCCGGCGCCGCCGTCATGCAGGGCCCGAACAACATCCTGGGCATGGGCTACAAGTCCGCGCCGGTGGCGGTCACGGTGGAGGGCGCGAACATCCTGACGCGCACGCTGATGATCTTCGGCCAGGGCGCAACGCGCTGCCATCCGCATGCCCTGGGCGTGGTGCAGGGCGTGGAGAAGAACGACGTCGACCTGTTCCGCAGCAAGCTGCTCGGCTGGATGGGTCACTTCCTGCGGGGCCTGCTGCGCGCCGAACTGCACTACCTCACGCGCGGGCTGTTCGTTCCGATTCCCGATGTCGCCCCCGAGACGCGCCGCTACTACCGACGCCTGGGCTGGGCAGCCGCGCGCTTCGGCGTGATGACGGACCTGGCGATGTTCGCCATCGGTGGGCGCCTCAAGCGGCGCGGCAAGCTGACGGGCCGGTATGCCGACGTCCTGGCCTGGCTCGTGCTGGGCGCCAGCGCCCTGCGTCGCTACGAGGCGGAAGGCCGCCGGCGCGAGGATCTGCCCCTGCTGCAGTACGCGCTCGAACACGCGCTGTGGGAGATCCAGCAGGCCTTCGTCGGCATCTATCGCAACTTCGACGGGCCGCTCGGCTGGTGGACCCGCACCGTGGGGGTGTTCGAGGCCCGCCTCAATCCGCTCGGCGCGCCGCCGACCGACCTGCATAGCGGACGCGCCGCGCGCTGCATCCAGGAGCACGGCGAGCAGTTCCGGCGCCTCGCCTACGGGGTGTATCTGCCGGCGGACGCGTCGATCGGCCTGGGCCGCCTGCTGCACGCCTTCCGCATCGTGAGCAAGGCGCACCCGGCGGCCGAGGCCATCATCCGCGCGCAGAAGCAGCGCCGCCTGCCGCGCGGCTATCTGCCGGCCGAGATCGCCGACGAGGCGGTCAAGGCGGGCGTGATCGACAGCAGCGATGCCGTGCTGCTGCGACAGGCACTGGAGGCGCGCCTGGCCGCGATCGAGGTGGACACGTTCAGCCCTGCCGAGTACTTCGTGCCCACCGCCGACGCGACGCCGGACGGCGGCGCGGACACGCAAACCGCCGGATACCGCGCGACCGCCGAGGGCTGAGCCCGGGGACACCGGGGCATCCAGCCGCGCCGATTACACTCGCGCCATGGATGCCCTTCCCCCCAACTGGATCCACACCGGCCTGGCGGTCGCGATCAGCGGCGCGCTCCTCAGCGCCCTGCTCCACTGGTTCGCCAGCTCGCTCGACCACGGCCGGCACGAGTGGTCGCGCGCGCTGCGGCGCCGGCTCGGCGTGCTGCCGCACATGCGGGTCGCGGAGGTGCGCTGGGCGAACCGGGCGGTGCAGCTCACGCTGTGGCTGGTGGCCGGCTACGTGCTGCTGCGCCTGTGGGACCTGGACGAGCTCGGCCAGGATCTGGTCGACAAGCTGCTGGGTGCCGGCATCCCGATCGGCGGCACCACCATCGTGCCGGGCAAGCTCATCCTCGGCCTGCTCGCCTTCCTGCTGCTGGGCACGTTCACGCGCTGGTTCAAGCGCAAGCTCGAGCGCGACTGGCTGCCGCTGACCGGCATGGAGCCGAGCGTGCGCATGTCGGTCGCCACGCTGTACGGCTATGCCGCCTTCGTCGTCGCAACGCTCATCGGCCTGTCGGCCGCGGGCCTGGACCTGTCACGGATCGCGCTGGTCGCCGGCGCGCTGTCGCTCGGCATCGGCTTCGGCCTGCAGAACGTGGTCAACAATTTCGTCTCCGGCCTGATCCTGCTGTTCGAACGACCCGTGCGGGTGGGCGACTACATCAAGGTCGGCGGCACCGAGGGCTACGTGCGCGAGATCCGCATCCGCTCGACCGAACTCGAGAACGGCGACCGCGTGAGCGTGATGGTGCCCAATTCCTCGCTGCTCAATGTCCAGGTGGAAAACTGGAACTACCGCGGCAGCATGGGCAACGTGAAGGTGCTGCTGCCCGTTCCGCGCAATGCCGATCCGGACCGCATCCGCGCGCTGCTGCTCGAGGTGGCGGCCGATCATCCGCAGGTGATCAAGGCGGGGGAGATGAGCAACGCGGTCGGGCCCTGCGTCGCGCTGCAGGACATCACCGACACCCTCCTGCGCTTCGAGCTGAGCGTCAACGTGCGCAACGTCAACGCCAAGGGCGACGTCGCCAGCGAACTGCGCTTCGAGATCCTGCGTCGCATGGCGCAGGCCGCGGCGGCCGCCGAGGAACGACCCACCGCGCCCTGAGCCGCCGGGTTCCTGCCCTGCCGGCAGGGCCCACCGATTCCACCAACGCCCTCCGCCCGCTCGCGCATGCCTGCTCCTTCCGGCCGCATCCTCGCCTCGCGCTTCCGGCCGCACCCGCTGCTGCGCGGCGCCCATGCGCAGACCATCGTGCCGGCGCTGCTGCGTCGGCTGCCGGTGCTGCCGCTGCGGGTCGAGCGCCTTGAGACACCGGATGGGGATTTCGTGGATCTGGGCTGGGCCGGCACCGATCGCGGCGACGCACCGATCGCGGTGCTGGTGCACGGGCTGGGCGGCGGCTTCGAATCCCGGTACCTGCTCGGCACCGGTGCCCGGCTGGTGACGGCCGGCTGGCGTGTCTGCGTGCTGCTGCTGCGCGGCGCCGGCGCCGAACCCAATCGTCTGCCGCGTGCCTACAACCAGGGCGACACGGCCGACCTTCGGCATCTGTGGCGCGTCCTGCGCGAGCGCGAGCCGGGCGTGTTCCTGGCCACCGTGGGCTGGTCGTTGGGCGGCAACGTGACGCTCAAGGCGCTGGGCGAGGAAGGGCAGCGGGCCGCGACGGACATCGCCTGCGCGGTGAGCGTGCCGTTCCGCCTGCGCGAATGCGTCGAGCACCTGCGCGTGGGGTTTGCGCGGCAATACCAGCGGCGCCTGCTCGACTCGCTCAAGGACATGGTGCGACGCAAGCACGCACGCTTGCCGGTGCAGGCCCCGGCCAACCTGGAAGCGGCGCTGGCGGCACGGGACTTCTTCGAATTCGACGATGCCTTCACCGCACCGCTGAACGGCTACCGCGATGCCGAGGACTACTACGCCCGCGCCGCCTGCGGCCAGTACCTGTCGCTGATCCGGCGGCCGACCCTGATCCTGCACGCGCTGGACGATCCGTTCATGGTGGCCTCGGTGGTGCCGCAGGCCGACCAGCTTTCAGCAAGCGTGACGCTGGAACTGTCCGCGCGCGGCGGCCATGTCGGATTCGTCTCGGCCGGCCGGTTCGGTCAGCTCGTGTACTGGGCCGAGGAGCGCCTGTGTCGGCATCTGGTCGCCGCGCACGCTGCTGCTACCTGCGCTTCAGGAAGCGGCGCCGCAGCTGGTCGCTGAAGCGACGTTCGCCGAGCGCCCCGAGCGTCAACAGCAGGCTCGCCGTGACCACGGCCGGATGCGCGCCACCGAAGGCGGCGGTCAGCGTCAGCGCGATTCCCGCCATGCCCAGCCAGGTGGTCAGCGCCATCGAATGCTCGAAGCCTTCGGCATACCAGCGCACCAGGTGCATGTCGGCGCGTGTGCGCGACTGCACCGAGTCACAGCGCTGCACCAGCAGGCGCAGTGCCCATGCATCCGCCATTTCCGCCAGCAGCACCGCCGCCAGTGCCCCCGCGATGATCCAGTCGATCATGTCCGTCTCCTCTCCAGGTCCGCATCGGCGACGGATGTGCGGACCGTCGCGCCTTGTGCGTACTGGACGACAGTCAGCAAGGCGGATGCCGCACGGTCCGGTTCAGCGGCCGACGTGGTCCGACCGGATGACGGACGGGCGCATCCGCGGCTCCAGCGGACGCATGCCGAGGTCCGCAAGTGCGGGCGTGGCAGGCCACTGCGCACGCCGCGCGTTTCGCCGGTCCGGTGCCCGTGTCGGCACGTTCGAACAGCAGCGCGTCGCCAGCCGATCAGCAGTTCGCCGGCTGCGCGCCGGGTGAGGCGGCAAGCGCCTCCCGCCATTGCCTGATCGATCGCTCCGGCCGGGTGCCGCAATACATGTCGGGATAGCGCGAGGCGCCGCTTGCATGACGAGGCGCCAGCGGGCCCGCGGGAGCCTGCCGGGAGCTGCCCGCAGTCCGCGGCGCCCGCCTTTCGAAAGGACGA
>CAMLNE010000232.1 GCA_946481265.1 uncultured Panacagrimonas sp.
CAGTTTTCCGGAGAACCCAGCACCATTCCGTGCTTGACCAGCAGCTTGCCCCAGACCGCTTCGTCGCCGCATGCCGACTTGACGACCATGCCGGCGCCCTCGAACGCGGCCAGCAGGGCCCGGTCGTCGGTGCCGAGCACGATCTGCGCGCGGGTGGTCAGGCGCGCATGCAGCGGCGCGAGCAGACGGCCATTCATCATCACGCTCATCGGCACGATGCGCGCCGCCGGCTGCCGGGCGCGCAGCAGGCGCAGCGGTGCCACGCCGTTGAGCGTGCAGACCAGCGTGCAGGCCGCCGGCACCGGGTCGGGCAGGCTGCCGAGTACCGCCTCCAGATCGGGGAACTTCACGCCGATGACCAGCACCTGCACGTCCGCGAGATCGAGCGTCTCGAGCGTCTCGAGCAGCGGCGGGCGCGGCGCCTCAAGCGGCGCACGGCCATCGGGAAGGTCGGTGCGCAGCTGGGTGATCGCCCCGAAGCGCGCCACGTCCTGCGGCCGCGCGTACAGACGCAGCGGGCGTCCCGCCGCGGCCAGGTGCGTCCCCAGGATCGTGCCCACGGCCCCGGCACCGACGATCAGGATCGTTCCCATGGTTCGCGTCTTATCATGCCGGCATGATCGCCTGCTCCCGTTGCGCGGCCGACAATCCGGAAGGGTCGCGCTTCTGCAACCAGTGCGGAACGCGCCTGGACGGGGCCGCGACGCCGCCTGTGGAACGAGCCGGCTACACGCCGCGGCACCTGGTGGAGCGCGTGCTCAGGGACCGCTCCGCGATGATCGGCGAGCGCAAGCGCGTCACCGTGCTGTTCGCCGACATCAAGGGCTCGACGCGGCTGGCCGAGCAGGCCGGCGCCGAGGCCTGGCACGGCATCCTGGACCGCTTCTTCGGGCTGCTGGCGCTCGCGGTGCATCGGTACGAGGGCACCATCAACCAGTACACGGGTGACGGCGTGATGGCGCTGTTCGGTGCACCGGTCGCGCACGAGGACCACGCGCAGCGCGCCTGTCACGCGGCGCTGGAGATGCAGGCGACGGTGCGCGAGTTCGCCGATGTCCTGCGCCTGGAGCACGGCTTGAATCTCACCCTGCGCGTAGGCCTGAACACCGGCGAAGTGGTGGTCGGCCGCATCGGCGACGACCTGCGCATGGACTACACCGCGCAGGGGGCGACGGTGAACCTGGCGGCACGCATGGAGCAGATCTGCGAACCCGGGCAGATCTACCTGTCGCGCGCCACCGCCGTGCAGGTGGACGGCGCCTTTGCGCTGCGCAGCCTGGGCGCCACGCGCGTGAGCGGCCTGGACCGGGCGGTGGAGGTGTTCGCCCTGGAGGGCCGTGCCGAGCAGGGATCGCGCCTGGCGCGGCGCCTGGCCGGCGGCGCCTCGCCATTCTTCGGCCGCGCGCAGGAGCTGGCACGCCTGCAGACCTGCCTGGCGCAGGCGGCCAGTGCAGGCGGCCGCGTGGTGGCGGTCACCGGCGCGGCGGGCATCGGCAAATCGCGCCTGTTCCACGAGTTCCTGGCCGCGGTCGCGGAGCGCGGCGTGCGCGTGCACCGCGCCGCCGCCTCGCCCTATGCACCACACGAGCCGATGGCGGCGCCGCGCGCGCTCTATCTGTCGCGTATCGGCTGCGAGGTGGGCGGCGACACCCAGCGGATTCGCGACTGCATCCAGGCCGATCTGCCCGAGGCCCTGCGCAGCCGGCCGGGCGCGCTCGCCTTCGCCATGGAATTCGCCGGCGTCGGCCGGCCCGGCGAACTCAACGAGACGCTGGCGGCGAGCCTGCGCGACTCGATGATGCAGCTGCTCGCGCAATACCTGCCACGCGCCGACCAGCCGCAGGTCCTGCTGTTCGAGGATCTGCAGCATCTCGACGACCTGACCCTGGATTTCGTGCGCCAACTCGTCGCCGGGGTGGCGGGCACATCGACCCTGCTGCTGCTGAGCTGGCGCGGCGATGCCGCGCCGGATCCGGTGCCGCCGGTGCACGAGACCCTCGAGCTGGGCGCGCTCGATGCACAGGCGCTGCAGCGCCTGGCCAGTGCGGCACTGGGGACGGACGCCTCGGTGCGCGAACTGGGTGCCCGAATCGCCGCGCGCAGCGGCGGCAATCCCTTCTACGTCGAAGAGGCGGTGACCGCGCTGGCCGAGACCGGTGCGCTGGCCGGCGCCGCCGGCGCCTGGCGCCTGCCGCGACCCGTCGACCAGCTGCCGATCCCGGATTCGGTGCACGCGCTCATCGCCGCGCGCATCGACCGCCTGGCGGAACCGGACAAGGCCTGGCTGCAGGCGGCCTCGGTGATCGGCGAGGTCTTCGATCCGACCCTGCTGGTCGCCGTGAATCCGCGCGGCGGTGACCCGCTCGCGTCGCTCGATGCGCTGGAGCAGGCCGGCTTCCTGCAGCGCGCAGGCGGTGTGCGCAGGTTCGCCCAGGCGCTGCTGCGCGAGGTCGCCTACGGGGCACAGCTCGAGTCCAGCCGCATGCGGCGGCATGCGCGGCTGGCCGCGGCGCTCGAGCGCCGCTGCGAGCACGACCCGGTGCAGGCCGCGGCGCGCGGCATCGCCGAGCACTGGGCGCTGGCCGGCGACTGGGAGCGCGCGGGCCAGTGGAACCTGCACGCGGCGCGCTGGTTCGCCACGCGTGACCCGCGCATCACCGCCGCGCAATACCAGCGGGCGCTGGTCCATCTCGACCGCGCCGCCTTCTCGCCGCAGGTGCGGCGCCTGCGCATCGCCGCGCGCGCCGGCCTGATCCGGCAGGCGCAGTTCACCCAGCTCGACGAGGCGTCGGTGAACCGCGCCTATGCCGAGGCGCGAGCCCTGGCCGACGAATGCGGCGATCCCCTGTGCGCCGCCGAGCTGTCGATCTCCTACGGCGCCGAGCAGCTGCAGCGCGGGCGCGCCGGGCTGGCCGCGCAACTGGTCGAGGCCGGCGTGCGCGAATGTCCCGCGCAGGCACGCGCCACCGTCGCCGCACGGTTCCGGCTGCCGATCCTGCTGTCCTTCGGCTCGATCGGGCGCCTGCGCGAGGGCATCGAATTCACCAACTGGGCCAGCGGCGGCGAGGCCTGGCTGAGCGGCCCGATCGATGCGGACAACACGCTGTCGCGCGCCTTCGTGTCGATCCAGCACGCCTGGGCCGGTGAGCTGGAACGCGGGCGCAGCGACCTCGACCTGGCCATCGGTATCGCCGAGCGCGACGGCCGGATGGCGAGCTGGATGCACGGGCTGCGTGTCGAGATGGCCTGGTTTTCCGGAAACCTGGACGGGGTCCTGGAGCAGGCCGATCGCGCCGTGGAGCAGGCCGAGGCCATGGCCACGGACTATTTCCGTGCGCTCGCGCTGCGCGGTCGCGGCCAGGCGCTGATCCTGCTCGGCCGCCACCGCGAGGCGATCCGCACGCTGCGCGAATCGCTGCCGATGACCAGCCCCGGTGCGGGCGGCTTCCAGTTCCGCGCCCACCACCGGGCGGTGCTCGCCGAGGCCCTGCTCGGTGCCGGGCAGGTCGACGAGGCGGCGCAGGAAGCGCAGGCGGCCGTGGCCAGCGCGCAGGCTTCCGGGGCCCGGCTGTGGGAGTTGCGTGCCTGGATTGCGCAACTCGCGCTGCCGGTCGGGGCGCTCGACGCCGAAGCCGCGCGCGCGGGTTTCGAGCGCGCCGGCGAGCTGGTGCGGACGATGGCCGCGCGCGGCGTCGAGCCGCGGCTGGACGAATGCGCCGCGCTGCGGCTGGAAGGGCGTGCCGAACGGGCGCGCGCACTGGAAAACGTGGAGCAGGGCTATGCGCGGATCGGTGCCGTCGGCCATGCCCGGCGGATCCGCGCGATGCTGTACGCGTAGCCAGTAGCCAGTAGCCAGTAGCCAGTAGCCAGTAGCCAGTAGCCAAGTAGCCAGTAGCCAAGTAGCCAGTAGCCAGTAGGCGGCGACCGCGGCTCCTCAGCGCTGCATCTGCTCCAGGATCTGCGCCACGCGTTCGCCGAGGAACTTGTTGGCGGCCTTCTCCAGCGCGCGCGAGACCTCGGCCTCGACGGCCATCATCGCCAGCGGGCGCAGGCGCCAGATGATGTCGGCCAGCTGCGGCACGTCCTGCGGCGGCGGAAGCTGGCCTTCGCCGTAGTGGTCGAGCAGCCGCGCGATGAGCCGCACCATCTCGTCGGCCACGTGCTGCACGTTGGCGCGCAGGCCTTCGATCACCTTGAGCAGATCCTCCAGCGGCATCCCCGCCCTGGCCAGCTCGGCGCCGGCGTTGAGCATCTTCGGGCTCGGCGCGCGGTAGCGCGTGCCATCGGGTTCGAGCAGGCCCAGCTCGATCACCTTGGCCAGGGTGCGCGGGTTGAACACGACGCCGAACATCTTGAGCAGCTCGGGCAGCGTGAAATACCGCGGCTGTTCGTCCGACCAGGGACTGGCGATGGCGCGTTCCAGGCCGACGATCTGGCGCAGGTCGTGCCCACGTTCCAGGGCGTCGAGCAGCTCGGCGATGTTGCCCAGGGTGTAGCCCCGGGACAGCAGGCTGCCGATCAGGCGCAGGCGCGCCAGGTGATCGCGTGAATACCAGCCGATGCGGCCGCGCTTGACCGGCGGCGGCAGCAGGCCGCGGTCCTGGTAGGCGCGCACGTTGCGGACGGTGCTGCTGGCCTCGCGGGCGAGTTCGTCGATGGTGTACTCGACACGATCGCCATCTGCAGCGGTCTTGCGCGAAGCGGGGGGGCGTCGCGCAGCGACGTTCGGGTTCCGGGGGGCCATGGCCGGCGAATGTAAGCGCTCGCCCTGCCACGCACCAAGCCGATCGCTTCCGGAGGACCTGCCCAGGCTTCGCGCCGCGGACGTGCGGGCCTCCTTGCAACGGCTAAGCTTGGCGCAGGGAACGCATCTGCACCCGGGGGACCTCCACATGCGGACCATCATGGCGTTGTGCCTGGCATTGGCTGCCGCCGAAGCCGCTGGCGCCGCGCGGGCCGCGGACTCGGTGGAGCGCATCACCGCCTGCATGAAGGCCAACGTCCCCGAAACCCTGCAGGTCCGGGAGTTCGAACTCACCTCCACCGACCGCACCGGCGGCACCCGTACGCTGGTCGGCAGGCTGCATGCGCGCCTGGAGAAGGGAAGACTCAACGCGATGATGCGCATCGTGGCGCCCGCCGACATGCGCGATGCCGCGTACCTGGTGCGCGAGGCCTCCGACCCCGGCAAGGAAGAGGAGATGTACGTGTACCTGCCGGCCCTGCAGAAGGTGCGCCGCATCACCGGCGCCATGAAGGACAGCTCGCTGTTCGGCACCGATCTGTCGTACTCGGACGTCAAGCAGATCGCCTACGCCTTGTCCGGCGAGACGCTCCGGCTCGAGGGTAGCGAGAAGCTCGAGAATCGTGACACCTGGAGGCTGTCGATGGCGGCGGATCCTTCCTCCGGCGCGCGTTTCGACCAGGTCCATGCCTGGATCGACCGCAAGAGCTGCATGGTGCTCAAGGCCGAATTCCGGCAGGGCGGCGCGGTGCGCAAGCGCTTCACCAGCGGGGCCGAGCACCTCGCGCGGTCCGGCTCCTACTGGTACATCAAGCACGGCCGCATCGAGGACCTGCAGGAAGGGACGCATACCGAACTCCGGATCACCGACCTGCTCAGCGGCAAGGATCTGGCCGACCGCCTGTTCAATCCCCGCGCGTTCTACCTGGGCAACTGAGCGTCCGTGAACCGTCGCCCGCCGGCCGCATCCGCAGCCACCTTCCCGCAGCGCTGCCCGCCGGACTTACGGGCCGCCCGCGGCGATCCGTGGAGGCGGTCCTGAACGCGTTGCAGAAGCTGATCGAACGGGCCGCGCGCCGGCCGGCGCTGGTCCTGCTGCTGGTGCTCGGCGCATCGGTCTACTCGCTGCTGCGGGTGTTCGAACTGCCGTCCTTCACCTCCCGCCTGAAGCTGGATCCGTCGACCGAGACGCTGCTGGCGCAGGACGACGCCGATCGCCAGGTGTTCGAGCGCGTGCGCGACACCTTCGGCGATGCCGACGCGGTGCTGATGTCGGTCAGGCTCGACCCGATGTTCACGCCGGAGAGCATGGCGAGCATCGATGAGTTGACCCGGCAGCTGCGCCAGTTCCCGGGGGTCAAGAGCGTCTTCTCGCTGGCCACCGCACCCAATGTGCTGGCCCAGGGCGATGAGCTCGAGGTCAGCAGCTTCACCCGCCAGGCCGAGCGGGATCCCGAGGCGGTGAAGCGCTTCCCGGAGCAGATCGCGGCCAACCCGGTCTACCGCGGGGTGCTGGTGGCCGAGGACGGCGTGCACACCGCGCTGGCCATCGGCCTGGATGCCCAGGGCGAGGAACGCTTCCGGCGCGAGCACTACGCCGAGCAGTTCCGCAGCATGGCCCGCCGGATCACCGGCAGCCAGGAAGTCTGGCTGGCCGGCAGTCCGGTGGTGAAGGCGGCCAGCACCGGCGCAATGCTCGACACGCTGTCCTTCAGCGTGCCGATGATCTACGCGATTACCGTGCTGATGCTCTACCTGGCCTTCCGCAGCCTGCGCGCGACGCTCGCTGCCGTGCTGACGGTGAGCGTGGCGCTGCTGTGGACCGCGGCCACCGCGGTGAACCTGGGCTACTCGCTGAACCTGGTGTCGATCATCACGCCGCCGCTGGTGATCACGCTGGGACTGGCCTACGCGATCCACCTGCTGTCCGACTACTTCTCGACCTGCGCCGTCGATGCGCCGGCGCGCCGCGCGCGCACGCTGATGGTGATGGGCCGCGTCGGCGCGGGGCTGCTGCTGGCGGGGGCCACGACCATCGCCGGCTTCCTCGCCCTGATGCCCAACGCGCTGCCGGCGATCCGCGAGTTCGCCGTGCTGTCGAGCATCGGCGTGCTCTACCTGTTCGTGCTGATCCTGCTGTTCCTGCCGGCGCTGCTGGACCTGATGCACTGCGGGCAGCATCCGCGCGGGACCGGCAGCAGGTCGGTGGAGCGCTGGGCCGACCGGCTGGCCCTGTTCGACATCCGGTGGCGCCGGCCGATCGTCTGGATCGCGCT
>CAMLNE010000233.1 GCA_946481265.1 uncultured Panacagrimonas sp.
ATCGACGCGGCCGATTCCGTGTTCGCCGCCGAGTTTGTTCAGCGTCTCGAGCAGTGCGACCGGATCGCGCACGCGCACGCTGCTCAGCCATGTGCTGCGGCATGAGGACGGCGGACCCGATCCGGGGCTGGTCGCGCGAGCCGACGCGGTGGTGCGCGCAATGCTTCCGTACAGCCGCTGCTCGCTGCAGGACGTCAGCCGTGCATTGGCGATGGCGCCACGCACGCTCCAGGAGCACCTGCAGGCGCAGGGCAGCAGCTTCCAGCAGATCCGGGATGCCGCGCGGGCGGACCTGGCCGCGCGCTATCTGCGGGAATCGCGCATGAGCCTGTCCCAGGTCGCGGACGTGCTGGGTTTCGCCGAGCTGGCGGTGTTCAGCCGCTGCTTCCGTCGCTGGTATGGCATGACGGCGAGCCAGTGGCGCGCCGCCGCCCGCAAGGAGGGCGCGGCGTCCGGATAAGGTGTCCGCTGGCGGCCCAGGTAGTACCCGCATCCGGACAGCGTGCCGGTCATCCGCGGGCCTGCCGTCAATGTCAGCCGCGCGTATGCTTGTCGACCTTCACGCCTGCCCAAGCCCGCCAGAGTCTCCGCCAACATGAACCGACCGGTCCCTGTGATCGCCGTCGACGGCCCCTCCGGGGTCGGCAAGGGCATGGTCATGCGCTGGCTGGCGCAACGCCTGGGCTGGCACCGGCTGGACAGCGGAGCGCTGTATCGCATCCTCGCGCTCGCCGCCAGCCGGGCCGGCATCGACCTGGCGGATCTGGGCGCAGTGGCGGCACTGGCGCGGACCCTGGATATCGAGTTCGGTGGAACCGGCGAGGAGGACGAATCGATCTGGGTGAACGGTGTCGACCTGGTCGGTTCCGTGCGGTCCGAGTCCACGGGCGGTCTGGCATCCAGGATTGCAACCGCACCGGTGGTGCGGGCGGCCCTGCTGCAGCGCCAACGGGATTTTCGACAGCCGCCCGGATTGATTGCCGACGGCCGCGACATGGGGACGGTGGTCTTTCCGGACGCCGATCTCAAGATCTTCCTGACCGCGAGCGCCGAGGAGCGCGCGCGCCGGCGCGCGGCGCAGTTGAGTGCACGCGGCCAGGTGGTTAGACTCGCCGACCTTTCAGCGGAGATCCGGGAGCGTGATGAGCGTGACCGGACCCGGGCGGTGGCTCCCATGGTGCCGGCACCCGACGCGGTCGAGATCGACACCAGCTCGCTAAGTCCAGCTCAAGTATTTGAACGGATAGACGAACTTCTGAAGACCCATGGCCTTATCCGCTGACGCCGACCCGCAAGGGCCGGCGTCAGTTTTGTTTCTGGCGGTAGAAAACGTTCACGAGGGCCGGACCGGAGCGGCCTTTCGAATCCCAACCACCTGCCTCTCCGGCACGCGGCAGTACACCTAGTAGAGCGAGTCCTTAATGAGCGAAAGTTTTGCGGAGCTGTTCGAGCAAAGCCTCTCCGGCGGCCAGTCCATGCAGCCGGGCACCATCGTCAACGCGATCGTGCTGGAAGTGAAACCCGACGTCGTCATCGTCGACGCGGGCCTGAAGTCTGAAGGCGTGATTCCGCTCTCGGAATTCGCCGTGGATGGCGAAATCACCGTCGCCGTCGGCGATCAGGTCGAAGTGGCTCTGGAAACCGTCGAGGACGGTTTCGGCGAAACCAAGTTCAGCAAGGAAAAGGCCGAACGGATCAAGACCTGGGAACGCCTGAACAAGGCTTTCGAGGGCAAGGAAACCGTCATCGGCATCATGACCGGCAAGGTCAAGGGCGGCTTCACGGTCGACATCGGCACGGTCCGCGCCTTCCTCCCCGGTTCGCTGGTCGACGTGCGCCCCGTGCGCGACACGTCCTACCTCGAGGGCAAGCCCCTCGAATTCAAGGTCATCAAGCTCGACCGCCTGCGCAACAACGTCGTCGTGTCGCGCCGAGAAGTGCTCGAAGCCGAGTACAGCGCCGAGCGTGACTCGCTGCTGCAGAACCTGCAGGAAGGCGTGGTGCTCAAGGGCGTGGTCAAGAACCTCGTCGAGTACGGCGCGTTCGTCGACCTGGGCGGCATCGACGGCCTGCTGCACATCACCGACATGACCTGGAAGCGCATCAAGGATCCTTCCGAAGTCGTGCAGGTCGGCGCGGAAATTGAAGTCAAGGTTCTCAAGTACGACCGCGAGCGTCGCCGCGTGTCGCTGGGTCTCAAGCAGCTGGGTGCCGACCCCTGGGTCGACATCGCCCGCCGCTACCCCGAGAAGACCCGCATGTTCGGCAAGGTCACGAACATCACCGACTACGGTGCGTTCGTCGAGATCGAGCCGGGCGTCGAAGGCCTGGTCCACGTGTCGGAGATGGACTGGACCAACAAGAACATCAACCCCGGCAAGGCCGTCGTGATCGGCCAGGAAGTCGAGGTGATGATCCTCGACATCGACGAGGAGCGTCGCCGCATCTCGCTGGGCATGAAGCAGTGCGTGCCCAATCCCTGGGAGGAGTTCGCGCAGAACTTCCAGAAGGGCGACAAGGTGCACGGCCAGATCAAGTCGATCACCGATTTCGGCATCTTCATCGGCCTCAACGGCGGCATCGACGGCCTGGTCCACCTGTCCGACCTGGACTGGAACGACGACGGCGCCAATGCCGTGCGCCGCTACTCGAAGGGCATGGAACTGGACGCGGTGGTGCTGGCCATCGACGCGGCCCGCGAGCGCATCTCGCTGGGCGTCAAGCAGGTTGCTCAGGACCCCCTCACGCAGTTCATGGCCGAGAACCAGAAGGGCGTCATCGTCAAGGGCCTGGTCAAGACCGTGGAACAGCGCGGCGCGATCATCGACCTGGGCAACGGCGTCGAGGGCTACATCAGGGCCAACGACCTGTCGCGCGAGAAGGTGGAAGACGCCCGCACGGTCCTCAACGACGGCGACACGCTCGAAGCGCGCTTCATCGGCGTGGATCGCAAGAACCGCATCGTGACCCTCTCGGTTCGCGAGAAGGAGATCCAGGAAGAAGCCGAGATCGTGACGGAGTACAGCCGCAACGCATCGACGGGTCGCACCAGCCTGGGTGACATCCTCAAGCAGCAGATCGGCGGCGGAAGCGACAACAGCTGAAGCTTCAGGTTTCGAGCGTATCCGCTCGAAAACACTGGAAAAAACTCGAGGGCCGCGCTTGCGCGGCCCTTTTTTTTGGCCTATCGTCCGGGGCATCAACGGCTCGCGAGGCGTCATGACGAAGTCCGAACTCATCGAGCGGCTGGCGGCGCGCCAGACGCATCTCATGCAAAAAGACGTGGAACTGGCGGTCAAGCAGATCCTCGATCGCATCAGCCTGGCCCTGGCCCGGCAGGACCGCGTCGAGATCCGCGGGTTCGGCAGCTTCGCGTTGCATCACCGCCCGAGCCGTATTGGTCGCAACCCGAAGACCGGCGAGCCGGTGACCATCCCGGCCAAGCACGTGCCGCATTTCAAGCCGGGCAAGGAGATGCGCGAGAGAGTCAACGCAGGGGCGGCCACGACACCGATCATGGTTTCGGCGACCGCAGATGACGAAAGCGAGGACTGAGGCCGGCATGACGGCTCTCCTTGCGCCATCGGTTTCAGCGGTCCCGGCTTTCGCCGGCGCCTCGGCCTCCTTTCGCGCTTCACGGGCGAGGGACAACGGCATCGCTTCGCGATCGAAGGGTTGAAGTGCTGCGTATCCTGGTTATCGTCGCGCTGATCCTGTTCCTGGTCCTGGGCGCATCGATCGGCTACTTCAACGCGCAGGAAGTCCAGTTCGACTACCTCGCCGGCACCGTGACACTGCCGCTGATCGCCCTGGTCATCGGCGAATTCGTGCTGGCGGTGCTCTTGACGCTGCTGATCTGCCTGGGGCGCATGCTCGGTCTCAAGGCGGAGATCCGCCGGCTCCGCAAGCGCCTTCAGGGCACAGAGGCGGAACTCAAGTCGCTGCGCGATCTGCCGATCCGCGAAACCCCCGCCGTTCCCCTCAAAGATTCCTGATGCTGGACAGCACGCTTGGCTGGCTGCTGTTTCCGCTCGGAACGGCACTCGGCTGGTACCTCGCGCGGCGAACGCCCGGATCGCAGGACGCGGCGCGACACGCGACGAGTCCGCTGGTGGGCATCAGCACCCTGGCCAACGACGATCCCGATCAGGCGGTCGCGGCCCTGCTCGTCGCCGAGGAGCTGACCGAGGAAGCGGTCGAGCTGCACCTGACCCTGGGAGCGCTGTTCCGGCGGCGCGGCCAGGTGGATCGTGCACTGCGCGTACACGAGGCCCTGATCGGGAGGGCCACACTGACGCCGGCGCAGCGCAATCGCGCGGAGTTCGAACTGGCGGAGGATTACCTGAAGGCTGGCGTGCTGGATCGCGCCGAAAGGATCTATTCCTCCCTGGCGGACGCTGGCTACAAGTTGCTGGCCTGCCTGGAGGCGGTGATATCGATCAACGAGAGCTCGCATGACTGGCCGCGCGCCATCCAGGTCAGCCACCGTCTGGAGGCCGCCAGCGGCCTGTCGCGCCGCGCGATCACGGCGCAGTACCAGTGCGAGATGTCGGAGGAGGCCCGTCGCACCGGGAAGCTCGATGAGGCGCTGGCCCACGCGCGGCGTGCGCTGGCCACGGACGGCAGCTCGGCCCGCGCCAGTCTGGTGGTCGGGCGGCTCGCCCAGGGGCGCCAGGACTGGTCGGAGGCGACCACCGCCTATGCGCGTGTCGCCGAGCAGGAACCCAGGCTGCTGCCGGAGATCGTGCGCCCGCTGTGGGAATGCTGCCGCGACTGGGGGCGTCCCGAGTACTTCGTGCACTGGATGGAAGACCTGCCCGAGGACCAGCGCATCGGCATCATCGACGTGGTGCGCGCCGAGCTGTTGCAGGTCACCGGCATGGATCCGTCGGGTTTCCTGCTCGAGGCCTTCGAATCGCGTCCGAGCTGGAGCCTGCTCGAGCAGGTCGCCGGGCTCGATACGCCGCCGGACTCCGCGCTGCTCGGCCGCGTCTCGAACGCGATGCGCAGCGCGATCAAGACGCTCAGCCTGGAACGCCAGAAATACCAGTGCCAGAGTTGCGGCATGAAGCCTGCCCAGCTGTTCTGGCATTGCCCCAGCTGCAAGCAGTGGGGCACCGTGTTCCCGCTCGAGGACCGCTTGCAGGCACGCAGCAGTCCGCTGCCCTGAGGAGTCCTTGCATGGAAAAGGAGCTGATCTACGTCGCCGATCCAATGTGCTCCTGGTGCTGGGGCTTCTCCCCGGTGATCCAGACCGTGGCCGGACTGATCAAGGATCGCGCGGCCTTGCGCGTGCTGCCGGGCGGCCTGCGCATGGATACCCAGGTCGCGCTGTCGCAGCACGAGGTCGACCACATCATGGCGGAATGGCGCCGGATCGCGCAGCAGACCGGACAGCCCTTCGATTTCGAACGGCCGCTCGACACCGATTACGTCTACAACACCGGGCCGGCCTGCCGTGCGCTGTCGCTGATGATCCGCGAACGACCCGCCTGCGGCCTGGACTATCTCAAGAGTCTGCAGCAGGCGTTCTATGTCGGCCGCCGGGATCTCAAGGAGGCCGAGGTGCTGGCCGACTACGCGCAGACCTACGGCCTGGCGCGTGCGGATTTCCTGGCCGGGCTCGAGCAGCCTGCGGCAGTCGAGGCGCTCGACGCCGATGTGGCCTTCGTGCGTCGCTGCGGCGTGGAGGGGTTTCCCGCGGTGCTGCTGCGCAGCGGTTCGCGCATCCAGCGCCTCACCATCGGCTACCAGCCCTACGAGGTCCTCGAGCCCCACCTGCGACGCTGGCTGGACGCCGTCGATTGAGCGCTTCCGGAAGCTCGCCGCCGGGTACGCGGTGAAACCGGGCGGGGCGGGCGACCTACTCCGAAGGGGAGCTTGCACAACCCCGCAAAGAGTGTTGTCCTGCGGCCCCCGGCGGTGCGTTCACGGCTGCCCGACGCCTCGGGAACCCTGTTTCACGAGGCCATGCTTTCAATCAACGCCGGCAACAACCGGTCATGAGGAGATTCGTGATGGACGGAGATCGTGGTTTGACCGTACTGCTCCCTTCGGTGCAGTCGTTCCTGAAGGAGCCGCGCAAGGTATTCATCGACGGCAAGTGGGTCGGCGCCAAGAGCGGCAAGACCTTCGAGGTGTTCAACCCGGCGACGGGTAGCGTCATCGGCCATGCCGCAGCCTGCGAGAAGGCGGACGTGGATGCCGCGGTGGCCGCGGCGCGCAAGGCCTTCGACCAGGGCCCCTGGACGAAGATGACGCCGTCGGAACGCGGCCGGATCATCTGGAAGGTGGGCGACCTGATCCTCAAGTACACCGAGGAACTGGCCCAGCTCGAAGCGATCGACAACGGCAAGCCGATCTCCATTGCCCGCGCCGCAGACGTGGTGCTGGCCGCCGACATCTTCCACTACATGGCGGGCTGGGCGACCAAGATCGAGGGCAACTCGCTGTCGCTGTCCGTGCCGTACACGCCGGGGGTCGAGTACCAGGCCTTCACGCGCAAGGAGCCGGTCGGCGTGGTGGCGCAGATCATCCCCTGGAACTTCCCCCTGCTGATGGCGGCGTGGAAGCTGGCGCCGGTGCTCGCCTCGGGCTGCACGGTGGTCATGAAGCTGGCCGAAGAGACCCCGATGTCGGGTCTGCGCCTGGCGGCGATCCTGCAGGAAGCCGGCGTTCCGGACGGCGTGGTGAACATCCTCACCGGCTTCGGCGAGACCTGCGGCGCGCCGCTGGCCGCGCATCCGAATGTCGACAAGGTCGCGTTCACCGGCTCGACCGAAGTGGGCAAGCTGATCGTGCGGGCCGCGTCGAACGACCTGAAGAAGGTCACGCTGGAACTGGGCGGCAAGTCGCCGAACATCATCTGCGACGACGCCGACCTGGATATCGCGATTCCGGGCGCGGCGATGGGCATCTTCTTCAACCACGGCCAGGCCTGCTGCGCGGGTTCGCGCCTGTT
>CAMLNE010000234.1 GCA_946481265.1 uncultured Panacagrimonas sp.
CGACGCGGCGATGCGCCTCTATGGCGGGGCCGCTGACCTGCTTGCTGCCGAGGGGATCGCCTCACCCTTCGGGCAGCCTGCGTTCCTGCGCCTGCAGGTTCCGCAGCCGGAGCCGGTCGACGGCGGCGGAGAGGTCCTGGCCGAGTTTGGCGTCGAGACGAATGGCCGGACGCGCGATGTACGCATCGTTGAAGCGCGTCCGGCCACCCTGCCCCCGACGGTCGCCGCCAGCCTGAGCCGCGCGCTGCGCCAGGCGCGCCTGCGACCGCGCATCGTCAACGGTGAAGCGGTCGACAGCAGCGGAGTACGCTACCGTCTGCCAGTCCGCGGAGGTTCAGTTCCATGACTGAAACTCGCACCCAGAGGTCCACGTCCAAGCAACGTGGCCACAATCGAGACCTTGTTCGCATGAATATCGACCTGCGCGCCGCGGGGACCGGACTGCTGGCCGCTGCGGCACTGCTGCTTGTGGCCTGCGCGACGCCGTCGACGCCGCCATCGCCTACTGCACCGCCACCGCCACCGCCACCGCCGCCACCGGCGTCGTCTTCCTCATCCCCCTCCCCTGCTTCCTCTCCATCCGCGCCGGCCTCCAGCACCCAGTCCGGCGCGGACGCGACGTCGCCGGCGTCCGGTTCGCCATCGGGTTCGCAAGCAGCGCCGCCGGCCTCCGACAAGCAGGGCGACAAGGCGAACGCCACCTCGGCGACCGGCGCTTCGGGACGGCCAGCTGAGGCCGAGGCCGCCGGCGGCGGTGCGAACAGCAGCTCCGGTGCAGCCGCCAGCGGCGCTGGCGGTGCCGCGGGAGGCGGCGCCATGAGCGAGGCCGAGCGCGAGGCCGCGTGGGACCAGAAGTTCTACAGCTCGCTCGGGGAATTCGACGAGCGCCTCGCGCGCGAGCAGGCCGAGATCGAGAAGCAGCGCAGCGCGGCCAACGCCGGTCACGGCACCGGCGGCGCGGCGGGCGAAGGCGAAGCCGGCATGGGCGGCAGCGACGGGACACCGACCGAGGTCGGTGCGGATGGTGGCCAGACCGGCAGCGGCGATGCACAGTCCTCCGCGGCCGGTGGCCGCGGCCAGGCTGGCAGCGGCGGCGCCAGGTTCCCTGCCCCCGAAGGCGTTCCCGACGGGCGTGACGACGACGTCGTCGCGCGTCAGCTGCGCGAGGCGGCCGAGACCGAGAAGGACCCGGAGCTGCGCAAGCGGCTCTGGGAGGAATATCGCAAGTACAAATCGGGCAAGTCATAGGTTTTCTGCCATGAACGTCTTCAGCCGTCTTCTGCCGATCCTGCTGCTGTTCGCCCTGGGTGGGTGCACGATGCAGCAGGTCAAGCGCGTCAACGAGGTGCAGGCCAAGCAGGCCACGGAGGAGCTGCCGCTCGAGCAGCTGCTCGATGTCACCATCGTGGCCTTCGATCCCGGCATTCCCGAGTCGATCAAGGAGCAGCAGGAGGAGGACATCTACCCGGCGGTGCGCCAGGCCGAGGCGAACTACCTCCCGCAGGTGCTGCGCCAGGCGCTCGACGGCACCGGTTACTGGGGCACGGTGCGCGTGCTGCCGGACGCCACGCCGGGCGCCATGCTCACGGTCAAGGGCAAGATCCTGCATTCCGACGGCGAGACCCTGAAGCTGCACATCAGGGCCCTCGATGCCACCGGGCGCGAGTGGCTGGACCGCAATTACGAGGAAACGGCCGCCGAGCTCTCCTACACCGAGAAGTCCGCCAACACGACCGACCCGTTCCAGGACCTGTACAGCCGCATCGCCAATGACCTGCTCGAGGAGCGTCGCGAGCTGGATGCGGAGGCGATGCTCGAAGTGCGACGCGTCTCCGACCTGAGCTTTGCGGCCGACCTCGCACCTGCGCGTTTCGAGGGTTACCTGAAGACCGACAAGTCGGGCCGCACGCGCGTACAGCGCATGCCGCCGGCGAACGACCCGATCGTCAAGCGCGTTGCCAGCGTGCGTGCGCGCGACGACGCGCTGATCGACACGCTGGACGCCCATTACGCGGCGTTCCGTCAGAACATGCAGCCGGCCTACCAGGAATGGCGGCGCGCCAGCTACCACGAGGTGATCGCGCTGCGCGAACTCGAACGCCAGGCGCTGTGGCGCAAAGTCGCCGGTGCGGCCGCGGTGATCGGTGGCGTGGTGGCCATGGCGGGCGCCGACAACGTGGGCACCTCGGTGGCCGGACAGGTCGGCGTGATCGGCGGTGTCGCGATCTTCGCCAGCGGCATGCAGAAGGGTGAGGAGGCCAAGGTCCACGCCGAGGCCGTCAAGGAGCTCAACTCCTCGATCAATGCCGACGTCGCGCCCCGGGTGGTCGAGCTCGAGGGCAAGACCGTCACCCTCACCGGCTCGGCCAAGGACCAGTACGAGCAGTGGCGCCAGCTGCTGCACGAGCGCTACGCCGCCGAGATCGGCGCTCCCTGAAGGCATGAGGTCCGCACCCCAGGGCCCTGAACAGGCCGACTTCGAACGTATCGTGCCGCGCGTTCCGGCGGGAGCTACCGCCGCGCCGGCGCAGGGCCGTGCCGACGCCGCCGCCCGCATCTCGGCTGCGGCCGTCTGGATGGCGGCCGGCCTGTTCCTTCTGATCGCGGTTCTGCTGCTGTGGCTGCTGCCGCGCTGGATGGCCGATCCCTCCCCGGCTGTCGTGGCGGAATCCCCGCTGCCCGGGTCCTCCGGCGAAGCACAGGTTGCTGCGCCGGCGACCGAAGCGGCCGCTCCCGTCCCTGCCCGGCCGGACACGCTGGCCTGGGACGATCCGGTCCAGCTCGAGGCGCGCGCCGCGGCGCAGGCGGCGCGTGCGCAGTTCGATCAGCAGCTCGCGCTGCTGCAGGCGCGCGGCGTCCAGGACTGGGGTGGAGCGCCGCTGGCCGCCGCGCAGGCGCAGGCCACGGCCGGTGCAGACGCATTCAGCGCGCGCGACTTTCCCGCCGCGCAAGTCGCCTACCAGGCGGCGGCCGCGGCCGCCGCGGTGCTGGTTGGCGAGATCCCGCGACGCCTGGCCGACGCGCTCGCGGCCGGCGCACAGGCGCTCGAGGCCGGCGACAAGGCGGCGGCGCAGCAGGCCTTCGAGCAGGCGCAGGCGCTGGAGCCCGGCAACCCGCAGGCCCAGCGCGGGCTGCAGCGCGTGGCAAGCCTGGATGCCGTGCGCGCGAAGATGGAAACGGCGCGGCGACTCGAGCAGGCCGGAGACATCGCCGGCGCGCGTGCGGCATGGAAGGAGGCGCTGGCGCTGGACGCCGATACCCAGCCGGCACGCGAGGCCCTGGCCCGGCTCGACGCGCAGTCGCGCGACGACGCGTTCGGCCGTGCCCTCGGCGAGGCGCTCGACGCGCTGGATCGCGGCCGCTACGACGTGGCGGAGAAGCAGCTTGCCCGCGCGCGCACGCTGCGCAGCACCGACCCCGCCGTGCAGCAGGCGGCCGCGCGGCTGGCCGAGGGACGGCGCGTGCAGAAGCTGGCGACGCTCGAACGCGAAGCGACGGCCAAGGCCGCTGCGGAGGACTGGGCCGGCGCGGTGACCGACTACCGCGCGGCGCTGCAGCTCGATCCCACGGTGGCCTTCGCGCGTGACGGCCTGGCGCGGGCAGAGCCACGTGCGGCACTGGCGCAGCATCTGCAGGGCTTCATCGACCGCCCCGAGCGTCTGACCACCGCCGCCGTGGCCAGCGAGGCCAACCGCGCGTTGCAGCAGGCGCGCCAGGTCGGCAGTCCCGGGCCGCGACTGGCCGCGCAGATTGCCGCACTGGAGAGCGCGCTGACGGCGGTCAGCACCCCGGTGAACGTGACGCTGTCGTCCGACGGCAGCACCGAGGTCACGCTGTACCGGCAGGGCACGCTGGGGCGCTTCCAGACGCACAGCCTCCAGCTCAAGCCGGGGCATTACGTCGTGGTCGGCAGCCGCGCCGGTTATCACGACGTCCGCAAGGAGTTCGACGTCACGGCCGATGCGCGGGGCCTGCGCGTGGACGTGCGCTGCGAGGAGCGCCTGTGAGCCGCGCTCACGACGACGGCACGCCGGCACGCATCACACCGGCGCCCTACCGGCCCGGAGGCGATGCCGGCGGCGGCGCCCGCGCCCGCACGCGGCGCGCTCCGTCGGCTCTGCTGGTGGTGATCGGCGCACTGCTGCTCGTCGCCACGCTCAGTGGCCTGTTCTTCGCCTTCGCCCGCTCGGTGCAGTTCGAGGTCGTGCCGTCCGGCGCAGCGCTGGATGTGGATGGCGGGATCGGCATCGCGATGGGTGGCGGCTACCTGCTGCTGCCCGGCGACTACCGCCTGAACGCCAGCGCGCAGGGCTACGAGGACCTGCAGGCGCAGGTGAGCGTCGGCGAGGCGCCGGCACAGCGCTTCTCCTTCGCGATGAAGCGCCTGCCCGGCCGCTTGAACCTGGTCTCGGTGCCGCCGGCCGAAGTCTTCGTCGACGGCAACCCGCTGGGCACCACGCCGCTGCCGGCGCTGGAACTGGCCGCCGGACCGCATCGCCTCATGCTGCGTGCACCGCGCTACCAGGTGCACGAGGCGGAACTGGTGATCGAGGGCGGCGGCGTCGAGCAGGCACTGCGCGTCGAGCTGCTGCCCGGCTGGGCGCCGGTGAGCCTGCGCTCGCAACCCTCGGGCGCCGAGATCCTGGTCGATGGCCAAGGCGCCGGTCGCACGCCGCAGATGCTGGAACTCGGCGCCGGCGAACATGCCCTGGAATTGCGCCTGGTGGGCCATGCCACCTGGCACGACTCGATCACCGTGACCGCCGGCCAGCCGCTGGAACTGGCCGAGGTGAAGCTGCAACCGGCGATGGGCGTGGTGAACCTGAGCAGCACGCCGAGCGGCGCCACGGTGCGGGTGGGCAAGGCGTTTCGCGGGCAGACGCCGCTGCAGCTGCGGCTGGCCCCGGGCAAGCCGCACCTCGTCCAGCTGTCGGCGCCGGGCCACGCGTCCGCCGAGCGCAGCGTCGAGGTGGCCGCCGAGCAGACGCAGAACCTGAGCATGCAGCTCGAACCCGTCCTGGGTTCGCTCACGCTCGACGTGCGACCCGCCGACGCCACGGTGAAGGTGGACGGCAAGCCGCTGGCAGCCGGCACCACCCGGCTCGAACTGACAACGGTTGCGCACAAGCTGGAGGCCTCCAAGGCGGGCTATGTCGACTGGAGCGGCAGCGTCACGCCGCGTCCCGGGTTCGAGCAGCGCGTGGAAATCCGCCTACAGAGCGAGGCCGACGCGCGCGCCGCGCGCAATCCGGCGCGCATCACCAGCAAGGGCGGCCCCGCCCTGGTGCTGGTGCAGCCCGGCGCCTACGTGATGGGCACGCCGCGTGGCGAACAGGGACGCCAGTCCAACGAGGCGCAGCGCCCGGTGCGGCTGACGCGCGCGTTCTACCTGTCGGACCGGGAAATCAGCAATGCCCAGTTCCGCCGGTTCGCGTCCTCGCACTCGTCCGGGATCATCCGTCGCGAAACGCTCGACAACAGTCGCCAGCCGGTGGCCCGCGTGAGCTGGGCAGATGCGGCGCGCTACTGCAACTGGCTGTCGCAACAGGATGGCCTGCCCGCCGCCTACCGCGAGGAAGGCGGCAGCCTGCGACTGGTGCTGCCGCTGAGCACGGGCTATCGCCTGCCCAGCGAGGCGGAATGGGAATGGGCGGCCCGGCATGCGGGCGGCGGCGCGCCCCGGCGCTATCCCTGGGGCAGCGGCTTCCCGCCGCCGGCCAAGTCCGGCAACTTCGCCGACCCTTCCGCCGAGGCGTTCGCGCCCCAGGTGCTGGCCGGTTATGTCGACGGCTATGCGGCGGCGAGCCCGGTGGGCAGCTTCCCGGCCAATCCTCTCGGGTTGTTCGATCTGGGTGGCAACGTCGCCGAGTGGGTGCACGACGCCTACCAGACCAGCCTGGCGATCGAACCGCCGGAGGCGGTCGATCCCTTCGGCCCGGAGGCCGGCGCCGATCGCGTGATCCGCGGCTCGAGCTGGATGCATGGACGGCTGATCGAGCTGCGCCTGGCCTTCCGCGACTTCGGCCGCGAACCGCGCGCCGACGTAGGATTCCGCGTGGCGCGCTATGCGGAGTAGGCCGGTGAAGCGTTCGATCGGCCGGTCAGCCCGGCTCGCGGCGATGTCCCTGGCCATGCTGGCCCCGCTTGCGATGGCGCAGCAGCAGCCCGAGCCGCCGCCCGAGCGCCCCGCGGAGTCCGTCCCGCCGCCCCGTTCCGGGCAGGCTCCCGATCCTGCGGATCGCGAGTTCAAGCCCTCCGAATCCGTGTCCCCCGACCAGGAAGTCGATTTCCCCGCCGATATCTGATGCGCAAGCACTTCCCCTTCGAATTCGTCTTCCAGGTCTTCGCCCTGGTCATTGCCGCGATCCTGGTCCACGCCGCCTACCTGTCGGTCGTGCGACCGCGCGCGGAGGCGGTCCTGGCCGAGCAGAAGGTGCAGGTGCAAGCCAATCCCGACTACGCGGCCGAGCCCGACGTCTGGGTGATCCTCAAGGACTACGAGCAGGAACTCGCGATCATCCTGACCCTGTGGGGCCTGGCGATCATCGGCTACAAGTTCCGCACACTCGCCCGCGAACGCGGCCTGTTCGATGCGCAGCTGGTCAACGTCGCCGAGGGCGAAAGCGTGCTGCCGGAAGACGCGCGGGGACATGCGCGCGCGGTCGAGGCGCTCGACCCGGTGAGCCGCGAACGCCTGCTGCCGCAGCTGTTCCTGAGCGCGCTCAACCGTTTTCGCATGACACGCAGCATCCAGGACGTGTCGGACGAGGTCGGGCGGGTGGCGCAGTCATTCGGTGACCGCCTGGATTCGGAGCTGGCCCTGGTGCGCTATGTGGCCTGGGCGATCCCCTCGATCGGCTTCATCGGCACCGTGC
>CAMLNE010000235.1 GCA_946481265.1 uncultured Panacagrimonas sp.
GCCGACCAGTGCGCAGGCGGCGCGGCGATGACGCTGCTGACGCCGGCCGATCGCGTCGTGACGGTGGAATTCAAGATCAACATGCTGCGCCCCGGGCGTGGCGAGCGCCTGCACTGCCGGGGCCAGGTGCTCAAGCCCGGTCGCAACCTGTTCGTCTCCGAGGCGGACGTCTTCGCGGTCCAGGACGGGCAGCGCACGCTGGCGGCGAAGCTGAGCGCGACGCTGGCGGTGCTGCCGCCGGCATGAGGATGCGCGCGGTTCTGGTCGTGCTCGCGCTGCTCGGCACGGCGCTGCCGGCGCAGGCGGCGCGTGTCATCGCACTCGCGCCACACCTGGCCGAACTGGTGTGCGCGGCCGGCGCCTGCGACCAGCTGGTGGGCGTGGTCAAGTACAGCGATTACCCGGCGTCGGTGCGCGCGCTGCCGCAGGTGGGTGACGCGCATGCCGTCAACGCCGAGGCGGTGCTGGCGCTCAAGCCGGACCTGATCCTGAGCTGGGACAGTGGCACGCCCGCGCGCACGGTGGCGCAGCTCGAGCGGCTGAAGCTGCGCGTGGAGCCCATCCGCGTGCAATCGCTCGACGACGTCGGCCTCGCGCTTCAGCGCGTCGGCGCGCTGCTCGGTACCGAGGACGCGGCCGGCCAGGTCGAGGCGAAGTTCCGACGGGACGTCGATGCGCTGCGTGCGCGCTATGCGGACGCGACGCCGATCGACGCGATGTACCAGATCGAACCCGATCCGGTGTTCACCGTGAACCGCAATTCGCCGATCAGCGAGGCGCTGGGTGTGTGTGGCGCACGCAACGTGTTCGGCGATTACGGACGCATTGCCGGGCCGGTCGGCCGCGAGGCGGTGCTGGCCGCCGATCCCGGTGCGATCCTGTTCGGGCGGCAGGACGATGTCGAGGGCATCCGCCGCGGCTGGACCCGTTTCAGGCGCATGCGCGCGGTACGTGCGGACAACCTGATCGCGGTCGACGCCGACATCCTGGCCCGCGCCACCCCGCGCATGGCCGAGGGCATCGCCGAGTTGTGCGCCGCGCTGGACGGCGCGAGGGCGAGGCTCGCCGCGCTGCGCGACGCGCCCTGATTGTCCGCGGCGCAGGCCCTTGGGGCGCCGCGGATCAGGCCGGCTTGCTGTGCTGCCAGCTCGACTCCGTCGCGCCATCCGCGCGGCCGAGCACGCGAGCGACCACGAACAGGTAATCCGAAAGCCGGTTGAGGAGCTTCATGACCGGCGGGTTGACCGGCTCCTCCGCGTGCAGCGCCCACACCGCGCGCTCGGCACGGCGCGCGACGGTACGCGCGACATGGCAGGCGGCCGTCGCGGGGCTACCGCCGGGCATGATGAAATCCTTGAGCGGCGGCAGGTCCTCGTTCAGGTCGTGCAGCGCCTGGTCGAAGCCGAGCACGTCCTCGTCATTCACCAGCTGCCCGCCCGGCCAGGACAGCTCGCCCCCCAGGTTGAACAGCAGCTGCTGGGTGGCGGCGAGCCGGTCGCGCACCGCCTCCGGCAACGCGTGCGTGAGCACCACGCCGATCTGCGAGTTGAGTTCGTCGACATCGCCCATCGCGCAGACGCGCAGATGGTGTTTGGGGACGCGCGAGCCGTCGGTGAGACCGGTGGTGCCGGTGTCCCCGGTGCGCGTGGCGATCTTGCTGAGTCGGTGGCCCATGGGTGTGGTCCTGGATGCGAGAAGGGAAACGGCGGGGAAGCGTAGCGAGCTAGCGCGGGCCGTTGCCAACCCGCCGGTGGCGCAACCTCACCAGGCATAGGCAAGGGACAGGCGTCCATTGGTGCCGGGCGAGGGATAGAACGCGGGAACCTCGGCGAAGCTTGCGTCGAAGCTGCTGCCGCCATACTCGCTGTATTCATGGTCGAGCAGGTTGTTGATGCGCAGGCGCGCGGTCCAGCGACCCTGCTGCCACTGCAGGTGCGAGTTGAGCAGGCCATGGCCCGGCAGCTCGTCGAGCGAGTTGTCGAAGTCACCGCCCAGCGGCCGCCGGCCGATGCCCTGCAGCTCGGCGTAGATCCGCCAGGCCGGCGCGACCTGCCAGGTGCCGGACAGGCTGCCGCCGCGCGATGCCACCAGCGGCACGTCCTGGCCCTTGAAATCGCCGTCGGTGACCTCGGCGTCGACATAGCGGGCGTTGGCGGCCAGCGTGAGCGCCGGCAGCGGCAGCCAGCGCAGGCTCAGGGTGGCGCCGGTGCGGCGCGTACGGTCGAGGTTGAAGTTGAGGAAGTTGACCGGGTCGAAGGCGATCTCGTCGCGCGACACCAGCCGGAACGCGGACAGTTCGACCGCGCCGTGCGTGCCGCGCCATTCGATGCCGGCTTCGGTGGACCAGCCGTGCTGCGTGTCGAGCAGGATCGAGGCCGGTGCCCCGAAGGGCACCGAGACGGTCAGCTCGTCGATCTTGGGGTAGCGGTAGTTGCGGTCGATGCGGGTGTACAGGCGCCAGGCCGGCGCCGGCTGCCAGGCCAGGCCGAGGCCGCCGGCGGTCTGGTCGTCGCCGTAGGCTTCGGCGTCGACGAAGCTGAAGTCGTCGCGCACCTCGCCGTCGAGTCGCGAATGGCGCACGCCCAGGGTCAGCGCGGTATGCAGCGGCATCGGCAGCACCACCTGGGCGTAGGCGTCGAGCTGCTCCTGGCGGCCGCGCGATTGGCCCAGCGGCGAGCTCAGCAGGTAATCGGAACGCTGCGCGTCGGCACCGAGGGTCAGCGTGCCCTCGCCGTGCGCAAGCGACAGCGAGCGCACCAGGCGCGGGTTGAACGAGCCGAGCTTGCGCTCCTGCAGCGAGTCGTCGCCGGACGCGCCACTGGCGAAGCTGATGCGAAAGTCGCCCTCGCTGCGCCGATAGGTGGCCTCGGCCAGCGCGCGCCAGGGCGAGGCGCCCAGCGCGCGGTCCGCGCCGACTCGCCAGGTCTGCGTGCGCGTATCGGAGAAGTCGTTGCGAAAGTTGGGCAGCGCCTGGCGGCGGTCCTCGCGGACGTCGTTCTCGAACATCGCCCCGGGCGTCTGCAGGTCCTCGGCGATGAAACCGGCCTCGGCGAAGACGCTGCCGCCATCGGTGATCCAGTCGGCGCGGCCGAGTGCATTCGACTGACGGATCTGGTTGTGGTCGCGGTAGTTGTCGCTGCTGCGCGTGCCGCCGCTGAGCCGCCAGGCCAGGGCGCCGGCGCGATCGGCCGCGCGCAGCTTCACGCCCAGCGCATCGTAGCTGCCGCCTTCCGCCTCGAGCGCGTAGGCGCGTGCGCCCGGTGCGCGCGTGATGATGTTGATCACCCCGCCCACCGCCTGATCGCCGTACAGCGCGCCGGCACTGCCCTGCAGGATCTCGATGCGCTCGACGTCCCGCAGCGCGACGCTGTTGAGGTCCGGCGGCGTGATGTCGGAATTGTTGAGCCGGCGGCCATCGACCAGCACCAGGGTGTTGGCGTTGGCGGTATCGCCGAAGCCGCGTGCGTCGACCTGCGCGCGCGACCCGTCGCCGTAGATGTCGGAAACCTGCACCAGGCCGCTCTGGCGCAGCACCTGGTCCAGATGGGTGGCGCCGCTGGCCTCGATCTGCGTGCGGTCGATCACGGTGACGCCCGCCGGCAGGCGGTTGATCGGTTGCGGCGAGCGCGTACCGGTGACGATCACGGTCGGTGCCGGCCCGGCGGTCGCCACCTGCTGCGCGCAGACCGGCCCGGCCAGGGCGAGGGACAGCAGGAAGAAGGCGCTGGCGACGCCCGAATCGGAGGGAAAGTTCATCTGGGGCTCCCGCGGCCACGTCCCCGTAGCCGCCTCGAATGCAAAACCGGCTCGTGCCGGGACTTGCAGGCCGGTCTCCGGACTCATGGGCGTTTCGGCGGCGCCTTCCCGGATCGTTCGACGATCCAGTGGCGTGTGGCCACGTCTTCCCATTTACCGTTGCGGGGGCAGTGTCCGTATTGCACGGACTTCCCGTTTAACGCCGAGACAGTGGACTGCGTCGGCGCACCTGCGGGGCGGATCTTACGCCTCGCGCCGGCGACCGGCAGTGACGGTTCGTGTCAGGCCGTGCGAGAGGTTCGATCACCGGGCGCACGCAGCTCGCCGAGCGGCCAGCGCGGCGTGGTGAACAGCGCGCGATCGGCCGGCAGGCCGTCCATGCGCCGGGCCCAGCCGGCGTGGGCAATCATCGCGGCGTTGTCGGTGCAGAACTCGGGACGCGGGAAGAACAGCGCGAATCCCCTGTCTTCGGACAGGCGGCGCAGCTTCTCGCGCAGGCGCAGATTGGCGCCGACACCGCCGGCCACGATCAGCGCGCGATGGCCGGTGGCGGCCAGCGCCCGCTCGCACTTGATGCAGAGCGTGTCGGTCACCGCCTCTTCGAAGCCGCGTGCCAGGTCGGCACGCGCCGCCTCGTCCTGCGCGCGCGGCAGCGCCACCAGCACGGCCGTCTTCAGGCCGCTGAAGCTGAAGTCGAGCCCGGGGCGGTCGGTCATTGGCCGCGGAAAGCGGAACACGCCGGGCTGGCCGCGCTCGGCCAGGCGCGCCAGGTGCGGTCCGCCAGGGTAGGGCAAGCCGAGCAGCTTGGCGGTCTTGTCGAAGGCCTCGCCGACCGCGTCGTCCAGGCTCTCGCCGAGCAGGGTGTAGCGGCCGATCCCTTCGACCGCGATCAGCATGGTGTGTCCGCCCGACACCAGCAGGGCGGTGAACGGGAAGGCCGGCGCCGGCGATTCGAGCATCGGCGCCAGCAGGTGGCCTTCCATGTGATGCACCGGGATCAGCGGCAGGCCGTGCGCGCTGGCGATCCCGGCCGCCACCGCGGCGCCGACCATCAGCGCGCCGATCAGGCCGGGCCCCGCGGTATAGGCCACCCCATCGAGGTCGGCGAAGGCCAGGCCGGCGGCGTCAAGGGTCTCGCGCAGCAGCGGTGCGATGCGCGTGACGTGGTCGCGCGAGGCCAGTTCCGGCACCACGCCGCCGTAGCGGGCATGCAGATCCACCTGCGAGTGCAGCCGGTGCGCGAGCAGGCCCCGCGTGCCGTCGTAGACTGCGCAGGCGGTCTCGTCGCAGGAGGTTTCGATTCCGAGGATGGGCATCGCGGCAGTTTCCGGCCTGGGCGGCATCGTTTCCAGTCGCGCTGCGCCGCTTTGCAATCCGTGCCTCCCGGGCTTAGCATCTGCGCCCTTTTTCCCACCTCTGGGAGCGTAAGCCTTCTCATGCCTGCCGTCCGCGTCCGCGAAAACGAACCCTTCGAAGTTGCCCTGCGGCGATTCAAGCGCACCTGCGAAAAGGCCGGCGTCCTTACCGACGTGCGCAAGAAGGAGTTCTTCGAGAAGCCCAGCATGGAACGCAAGCGCAAGCGCGCCGCGGCCGTGAAGCGCCAGCAGAAGCGGGTTTCGCGTGACGTGACGCGCCGTACCCGCCTGTACTGAGCGGGGAGGGGCGGGGCCTTCGTTGCGGCCTGGCCGCGACGCGCCCTGACGCGGATGACCGAAACGATGCCCATGCCCTCGAGCCCATGACCGATCTGAAGACCAGAGTGCTGGACGACATCAAGACCGCCATGAAAGCCGGGGATCGTGACCGGCTGGGCGTCCTGCGCATGCTGTCCTCCGAGATCAAGAACCGCGAAGTGGTCGACGCGGTGGAGATCACCGACGCGGTGGTGATCGCGTCGATCGAGAAGATGGTCAAGCAGCGGCGCGATTCCGAAAACCAGTTCCGCAACGGCAACCGCCCGGACCTGGCCGACAAGGAAGCGGGCGAGATCGTCGTGCTCATGGAGTATCTGCCGCAGCAGTTGTCCGCGGCCGAGGTCGATGCCCTGATCGCCCAGGCGATCGCCGAGACCGGCGCCCAGGGGGCCAAGGACATGGGCCGGCTGATGGCCTGGCTCAAGCCCCGCGTGGCGGGCAAGACCGATATGGGCAAGCTGTCGGGATCGATCAAGGCAAGACTGGCGGGCTGAAGGCCCTCCATTCCCGCGCAGGCCCGCGCAGGCGGGGCCGAAGCGTCCCCGCCATCTTCTGGATTCCCGCCGATGCGGGAATGACAATGAAACATGGCTGGCGGCCGCATTCCCCAGAGTTTCGTGCAGGACCTCCTCGCGCGCGCGGACATCGTCGAGGTGATCGGCTCGCGCCTCGAGCTCAAGCGCGCGGGTCGTGAATTCAAGGCCTTGTCGCCGTTCACCAACGAAAAATCCCCCTCCTTCTTCGTTTCGCCGGCCAAGCAGTTCTTCCACTGCTTCTCCTCCGGCAAGAGCGGCAACGCGATCGGCTTCCTGATGGAGTACGACCGCCTGAGCTTCGTCGAGGCGGTGGAGGAACTGGCCGGACGGCTCGGCATCGAGGTGCCGCGCGAGGGCGGGCAGTTCGAACGCCTGGTGCTGGATGGTCCCCTGGACGCGCTGGCCGCGGCGCAGCGCTTCTTCGCGGAGCAGCTGCGCCGGCATCAACCGGCGATCGATTACCTCAAGAAGCGGGGCATCAGCGGCGACACGGCCAAGACCTTCGGCATCGGGTTTGCGCCGGACTCCTGGGACGCGCTCGCGCATTTCTTCGACGACCCGAAGCATGCGATCGAGGCTGGCCTGCTGCGCAGGAAGGACGAGACCGGCCGGGTCTTCGACGTGTTTCGCAACCGCGTGATGTTTCCCATCCGCGACACGCGCGGGCGGGTGATCGCCTTCGGCGGACGCACGCTCGCGGACGACCCGGCGAAATACCTGAATTCGCCCGAGACCGCGCTGTTCCACAAGGGACGCAACCTGTTCGGCCTGTACGAGGCCCGGCAGTCGCGCAAGTCGGCGCTGCCTCAGCTGGTGGTGGTCGAGGGTTACATGGACACCGTGATGCTGGCCCAGCATGGCATCCGCGAGGTGGTGG
>CAMLNE010000236.1 GCA_946481265.1 uncultured Panacagrimonas sp.
ATGTTTTGCTCTAATCAGACGGCGCCTATGGCGCCAAAGGAAGAGCAGATGAAGGCCCCGAAGGAATCACACTCCGGCGTTCAAGGCCAAGGTGGCGCTGGCGGCGCTCAAGGGCGAGAAGACCCTGGCGCAGCTGGCCGAGCAGTTCGACATTCTTCCCAACCAGGTCACGCAGTGGAGGACGCAGTTGTTGCAGAAGGCGGCGGAATCGTTCATGACGTCGACCGAGCGCACGGCGACGCATGGGCCGAGCGTGAAGGATCTGCAGGCCAAGATCGGCCAGCTGACGATGGAGAACGATTTTTTAGAACGCGCGCTCGATCGAGTCCACGGTTCGAGCGCAAAGCGATGATCGACCGGACGGCGGCGCTGCCCGTGAAGCAGCAGTGCCAGGTTCTGTAGCTGTCGCGTTCCTCGGTGTATCGCTCTGAGCGTGAGCTGCCCGAAGCCGATCTGGCGCTGATGCGCCGGATCGACGAGCTTCACCTTGAGTATCCGTTCCTGGGCAGTCGGCAGCTGCGTGACAGCCTGCGTCTGGAAGGGCACCGGATCGGGCGCAAGCGCGTCCGCCGCCCCATGCAACACCCCGCCTATGTCGGGGCGTTGCGACCACCCATTGAATCCGCCCCGTTCACCAGCCACTCGCCGCACCGGCCCGGGGTCAATCAGCGAGAGACCAAGGTGGCCTTCTGGAAGTGCATTGCAGAGAGATTGCCCAGCGATGCTGCCGCCTCGGCATGTAACGTTTCGCAGCCGCTGGGGCCGCGCTGATTTCGCCGAGCGGGCGGGATGCCACGGCCAGATCTGAAAGTGCCATGCGTTAGCTTCTGAACGATGAAGTCAGGAACCCGATGCTGGTCACCTCAACCGCGCGCCTCCATCAACAATCCGGAAGCCCTCGCGTCCGCGAAATGGACGCGATAGTGGACATAAACGTCCCGGCTTGGCAGATTTCCATGGACGGCAGCGGAATATTCAGGAAATAGAAAGTCATTCTCTGACAATGATTTACAGAATCTCTTGGATTTCCGCAGGAAGCCCCCGGACCGATGAGGTGGAGCGGGTGATGGGAATCGAACCCACGCTATCAGCTTGGGAAGCTGAAGTTCTACCATTGAACTACACCCGCACTGCCTTGATCTGCGCACCACCCGCACCCGCAGCGCGTGACGGGAGCCCGGGCGCCGGGACCCTGTCATGGAACTGCATCCGCGGGGCGCAAGCCTAACCTTCCCGCGCGCGCGGGTGAAGAGCGCGGATCCGACATCCCTCCTCCCGACGGAGCCCCTTCGTGCCCGCACCGACGTACGCCATTCCCGTCGCGCCGATCCCTTCGCTGGCCATCGCCGGATCGGCGCTGCGCTTTCCCGTCAATCGCATCTTCTGCGTGGGCCGCAACTACGCCGCGCATGCGCGCGAGATGGGCCAGGACGACCGCGAGGCGCCCTTCTTCTTCATGAAACCGGCCAGTGCCGTGGTCGATGCCAGCGCCGGCGCCGCCATCCCCTACCCGCCGATGACGGACAACCTCCACCACGAGGTCGAACTGGTGGCGGCCATCGGCAAGGCGGGCGCAAACCTCACGCCGGAACAGGCCGCGCAGCTGGTGTACGGCTACGCCGTGGGCCTGGACATGACGCGCCGCGACCTGCAGTTCCTGGCACGCGACAAGGGCCGCCCCTGGGAATTCGGCAAGGCCTTTCGCGCCTCGGCGCCGGTCGGCGCCATCACGCGCGCGACACGATCGGGCGTGCCGGAATCCGGCGCGATCATGCTCAGCGTCAACGACGTACCGAGACAGGCCTCCGACCTGGGCCTGATGATCTGGAACGTGGCCGAGGCCATCGCCTGCCTGTCGCAATACGAGCCGATGCAGGCGGGTGACCTGATCATGACCGGCACCCCCGAAGGCGTCGGGGCGGTGAAACCCGGTGACGTCATGGACGCGCGCATCGACGGACTCGACCCGATCCGCGTCGAGATCCTCGGACCCGATCGACCGCAGGCATCGCGGCGCGCTTAAACTGCGTGTCCGTCCCGAAGACCCCGTTTTCCATGCAACTGCTCGTCAACGGCGCCACGCTCGACCTGCCCGAAGGCAGCAGCGTCTCGACCCTGATCGAGCGCATGCAGCTCGCCGGCAGACGCCTGGCGGTGGAACTCAACGGACAGATCGTCACGCGCTCGGCACACGCCGACACGCCGCTGCAGGAGAACGACCGCGTGGAGATCGTGCAGGCCATCGGCGGTGGCTGAAAGCCTCCTTCATCAAGGAAATCCACAGTGTCGAACGCAAACCAGGATTCGCTCCTCATCGCCGGCCGCAGCTATGACTCGCGTCTGCTGGTGGGCACCGGCAAGTACGCGTCGATGGAACAGACGCGCGAGGCCATCGAGGCCAGCGGCGCGCGCATCGTCACCGTGGCGATCCGCCGCATGAACATCGGCCAGAACCCGAACGAGCCCAACCTGCTCGACGTGATTCCACCCGACCGCTACACCATCCTGCCCAACACCGCCGGCTGCTACACCGCCGAGGACGCGGTACGCACCTGCCGGCTGGCACGCGAACTGCTCGACGGGCGCAAGCTGGTCAAGCTCGAGGTGCTGGGTGATGCCAGGACGCTCTATCCCGACGTCAGCGCCACGCTCGAAGCAGCGCGGACGCTGGTGAAGGACGGCTTCGAGGTGATGGTCTACTGCACCGACGATCCGATCCTGTGCAAGCGGCTCGAGGAGATCGGATGCGTCGCGGTGATGCCGCTGGCGGCGCCGATCGGCTCCGGGCTGGGGATCCAGAACCGCTACAACATCCTCACCATCGTCGAGAACGCCCAGGTTCCCATCATCGTGGACGCCGGTGTCGGCACCGCCAGCGACGCCGCGATCGCGATGGAGCTGGGCTGCGACGGCGTGCTGATGAACACCGCCATTGCCGAGGCGAAGAAGCCCGTGCTGATGGCCAGCGCCATGCGCCATGCCATCCTTGCCGGACGCGAGGCCTTCCTCGCCGGGCGCATGCCGCGACGGCGCTACGCCTCGGCCTCGTCGCCGGTGGACGGCTTGGTCGCCTGAGGCAGCGCAGGCAGCGCAGGCAGCCGCCGATCTTCCTGATGTCCTTTGGCGTCCTGACAAGCACGCCGTGAAAGAACAGTCCCTTCGAGACCGGGCACGAACCCTGTCTTTATCCTTCGCGCCGCTGCGCAGAACGGCTCTTTTCCCGCATGACTTCCCCGCCCCCGCCTGATCCTGCCCCGCAGCTGCGCCGCATCCGCAGCTTCGTGCGCCGCGAGGGCCGCATGACCGATGGCCAGAAGGACGCGCTCGAGCGGCTGTCGGCGCGCTACTCGCTCGACGCGCTCGAAGGCCCGCTGGATTTCGCCGCGGCCTTCGGCCGCCATGCGCCGCTGAGCTTCGAGATCGGCTTTGGCGCTGGCGATGCACTGCTGGCCCGCGCGCGTGCACGGCCGGACTGGAACCATGTCGGCGTCGAGGTGCATCGCCCCGGCGTCGGCCGGGCGCTGCTGCTGGCCGAGCAGGAAGGCCTCGAGAACCTGCGCGTGATGACGCAGGACGCGGTGGATATCCTGCGCACGCAGGTGGCACCGGGTGCGCTCGACGAGGTGGTGATCGAGTTCCCCGACCCCTGGCACAAGACCCGCCACCACAAGCGCCGCCTGGTGCAGCCCGAATTCGCGCAGCTGCTGGCGCAGCGCATCCGGCCCGGCGGCCGGCTGCTGCTGGCCACCGACTGGGCGCACTACGCCGCGCAGATGCGCGGGGTGCTCGATGCCGAAAGCGCGTTCGAGAACCTGACGACGAACGGCAGTGGCTTCGTCGACCGCCCCGCATTGCGGCCGACCACGCGCTTCGAGGCGCGCGGCGAGCGCCTGGGCCACGCGGTCTTCGACCTCGCCTACCGGCGGCGCTGACGGCCCGGGGCGTCGACGGGCTTCACGTGGGCGTGGTAAATCAGCTGCCCCGCCCTTTCCGTCCGACCCTGGCTCCTCTTGTCCGCGCGCCATCCCATCCTCGGAATCACGGGTTCGTCCGGTGCCGGCACCAGCTCGGCCGTGCGCGTGTACGAGCGTCTGTTCGCCGCGCTGGGCCTGAACGCCGCGATGATCGAAGGCGATGCCTTCCATTCGCTGGACCGCGAGGGCAACAAGAAGGCGATCGAGCGCGCGCGCATCCGCGGCGAAAACTTTTCGCTGTTCGGGCCGGCCGGCAACCACCTGGACCGGCTGCAGAACCTGTTGCGCGACTACGGCGAGAAGGGATGCGGCATCACGCGCCATTATCTGCACTCGGAGCAGGAGGCGCTGGCGTGGAAACAGCCGGTCGGCACCTTCACGGCCTGGGAACCCATCCCGCCCGATACCGATGTGCTGTTCTACGAGGGCCTGCACGGCGGCTATGTCGGCGAGGAGGCGGATATCGCCAGCCACATGGACCTGCTGATCGGCGTGGTGCCGGTGATCAATCTCGAGTGGATCCAGAAACTGCGGCGCGATACCGAGGTGCGCGGGCACCACGCGGACGTGGTGACCAACACGATCCTGCGCCGCATGCCCGACTACGTGACGCACATCGTTCCGCAATTCTCGCGCACCGATGTGAACTTCCAGCGCGTGCCGCTGGTGGACACCTCCAACCCGTTCACGGTGCGCGAGATCCCCTCGCCGCAGGAAAGCCTGATCGTGATCCACTTCAACGAGAAGACGCGCCTGCGCGCCAGCCTGGATGGCCTGGCAAGCGAGATCGAGGGCGCCTTCAAGTCCAACGAGCAGACCCTGGTCGTGCCCGGCCCCGCGATGGCACGCAGCATGGAACTGATCCTTGCGCCGGCCATCGAAACCCTTGCCCACAATCGCCGCCGCCTCGTCGCCGAGAGCTGATCCGCGCGGCCCAGCATCCGATCGTCGAACCATGGAATACAGAACGCTCAGCCACACCGAACTCCGCATCAGCCTGATCTGCCTGGGCACCATGACCTGGGGCCAGCAGAACACCGAGGCCCAGGCGCACGAGCAGATGGACTATGCCGTCGCGCAGGGCGTGAACTTCTTCGACACGGCCGAGATGTACCCGGTACCGCCGATGGCGGAGACGCAGGGGCGCACGGAGCAGTACATCGGCAGCTGGCTGCGCAAGACCGGCAAGCGCAAGGACATCGTGCTGGCAAGCAAGGTCACCGGTCCGGGCTTCGCCTATGTTCGCGGCGGCTCGAAGCTGGACCGCAAGTCGGTGCTCTCGGCCTGCGAGGACAATCTGCGCCGGCTGCAGACCGACTACCTGGATCTCTACCAGGTGCACTGGCCGCAACGGCCGACCAACTACTTCGGCAGGCTCGGCTACGAGCACAGCGATGCACCCTCGCTGGTCCCGATCGAGGAGACGCTTGGCGCGCTCGACGAGCTGGTCAAGCAGGGCAAGGTCCGCCACGTGGGCGTCTCGAACGAGACGCCCTGGGGCCTGCACGAATACCTGCGGGTATCGCGTGAACGCAAGCTCGCGCGCATCGTGTCGATCCAGAACCCGTACAGCCTGCTCAACCGCAGCTTCGAGGTCGGCCTGGCCGAGTTCGCGCACCGCGAGAGCATCGGCCTGCTTGCCTATTCGCCGACCGCCTTCGGCGTGCTCAGCGGCAAGTACCTCGACGGCAAGCGCCCGCCCGATGGCCGCGTCACGCTGTTCAAGCGCTTCTCGCGCTACAGCAATCCGCAGGCCGAGGCGGCGACCGCGGCCTATGTCGAGCTGGCCCGGCAGAACGGCCTGGACCCGGTGCAGATGGCGCTGGCCTACGTCAATTCCCGGTCCTTCGTCAGCAGCACGATCATCGGCGCCACGACGATGGACCAGCTGCGCAGCAACATCGCGTCCTGGCAGGTGAAGCTGTCGAAGGATGTGCTCGCCGCGATCGAGACGATCCACCAGCGCCACACTATTCCCTGCCCCTGAGCGGAGCCCGCGCCGCCTCCGGGCCGCGCCGGCTTCCGGCTCGCGTTCGGGGTTCGGGGTTCGGGGTTCGGGGTTCGTGGTTCGTGAAGCGCATGGTCGCCGGCCGTTCCCGGCTCGGACAACCTCGTTCGAAGACAGCGCTCGCCGCCGTTCTCCCTCTCCCCGCGCAGGCGGGAAGAGGGCCGGGGTGAGGGGCTAGCGCGCGATCCGCAGGTCCAGCTCCAGGTTCACCGGGCGCTCGAGCCGGCTTTCCAGCGCCGCCTTGATCTGCTCGATCTCGGCGTCGTCCGGGAACCGGCTGCTGCTGAGCACTGCGCGGACCACCGCCCGGTCGCCGTCGAGCCGCACCTGCGGCTCGTTCAGGCGCAGTGACCGCGTTCCCGACTCGAGCACCAGGTCGCGGACCTGGTTTTCAAGGCGCCAGACGTCGACCATGCGGTCCAGCGACAGGTACAGCGGCAGGGCGAGCAGGGCCGTGACGGCGGCCATGATCCGCAGGCCCTGGGCCGCGGTGCGGATCGGCGCGAAGCCGAGCACCAGGAAGGTCAGCGCGGCGGCGGCCGAGATGCCGACGAGGTTGGTCAGGAACATCAGCATGGCGCCACCGAAGACGCGCAGATCGCCCCAGCCGATGCCGATGCCCGCCACGGCCAGTGGCGGCACCAGCGCCACGGCGATGGCCACGCCGGGCAAGGACTTCATCACGCTCTCGCGTGCATAGGCATAGGCCGCGGCGATGCCGGAGACCACCGCCACGCCCAGGTCGAGCAAGGATGCGTGCAGCCGGCCCTCGATCTCGCCGGTCAGAGGCTGCAGGGGCAGCAGCAGCGACAGCGTCGCGGCC
>CAMLNE010000237.1 GCA_946481265.1 uncultured Panacagrimonas sp.
TGATCGGGATGCCCGCGCCCATCGCCGCGGCGATCGGTTCCTCGATGACCCAGACCTTGCGCGCGCCGGCGTTCTCCACCGACTCGCGGATCGCGCGACGTTCGACCTGCGTGGAACCGTAGGGAACGCACACGACCACGCGCGTGATCGGACGCATCATGCGGCCCTTCTGCACCTTGCGGATGAAGTGCTGCAGCATCTTCTCCGTGACGGTGTAGTCGGCGATCACGCCGTCGCGCAGCGGGCGGATGGTGGAGATGTTGGTCGGCGTGCGACCCAGCATCTTCTTGGCCTCGATGCCGACGGCCTCCACCTTCTTGCTCCCGCGCGCATCGCTGCGGATGGCGACGACCGACGGTTCGTTGAGGACGATGCCCTCGTCACGAACGTAGACCAGGGTGTTGGCGGTGCCGAGGTCGATCGAAAGATCGTTGACGAACAGGCGGCGGACGGCGTCGATCATCGTCGGATGGTCTCGCGGAATTCGGGCAAAGAGGCTGCTTGAGAGAGCCTGCCCGTGGGGCAGGCGAGGGGCACAGCGGTACTGGGAGCGGGTACTATTGTGCGACGCACATCTTAATCCACGGTCATGACGCTCGCTACGCTGGGCATGACAAATTTTCCGCGGGACATGACCGCCCCTTTTCCAGTCGAACGCAGGGCATCCGGACCCTCCGCCGCGCGATCGCGGGAGAACGGATCCGCCCGATGGCCCGAGATCCGATGACCCAGGAGAACACGATGAGTCTTTCCGCGGATCAGGTCCGCCAGGTCGCCCACCTCGCGCGGCTCGAGATCGAGCCCGGCCAGGTCGAGCACTACGCCCGGCAGCTTTCCCGCATCCTCGATCTGGTCAGCCAGCTCTCGCAGGTGAACACCGAGGGCGTCGCGCCGATGGCGCATCCGCTGGCGATGGTGCAGCGCCTGCGCCCGGACGTGGTGACCGAAGCCGACCGCCGGCACGACTACCAGGCCCACGCACCCGCCGTCCAGGACGGCCTGTTCCTGGTGCCCAAGGTCATCGAATAACCCCGGGATCGGGAATCGGGGATCGTCGGCCATTCCGCGCGCTCCACGCGCACGGCGTCGACGATTCCCGGTTCTCCGTTCCCGACCCCCTGATCCCCGATTCCCGATCCGCATGCACACCCTCTCTCTCAAGCAACTCGCCGACGGACTGCGCAGCAGGCAGTTCTCCAGCCGGGAATTGACGCAGCACTTCCTCGGGCGCATCGAGACGCTCGATCCGCAGATCAACAGCTTCATCACGGTCACGCCGGAAGTCGCGCTGGCCCAGGCGGACGCCGCCGATGCCCGCCTGGCGGCCGGTAACGCCGGCCCCCTGACCGGGATTCCGCTGGCGCAGAAGGACATCTTCTGCACCCAGGGCGTGCGCACCAGCTGCGCCAGCCGCATGCTCGACACGTTCATCGCGCCCTACGACGCCACCATCGTGTCCCGGCTGCACCACGAGGCCGGCAGCGTGATGCTCGGCAAGTGCAACATGGATGAGTTCGCGATGGGCTCGTCGAACGAGACGAGCTGGTACGGGTCGGTGAAGAACCCCTGGGATCTGACGCGCGTGCCGGGCGGATCCAGTGGCGGGTCGGTCGCCGCCGTGGCGGCGGGACTGGCGCCGGCGGCCACCGCCACCGATACCGGCGGCTCCATCCGCCAGCCCGCGGCGCTGACCAGCCTGACCGGCATCAAGCCCACCTACGGCCGCGTTTCGCGCTTCGGCATGATCGCGTTCGCCTCCAGCCTGGACCAGGCCGGCGTGGTGGCGCACAGCGCCGAGGACGCGGCGATCGTGCTGCAGGCCATGGCCGGCTTCGATCCGCGCGACTCGACCAGCGTCGAGCGCGAGGTCGACGATTACCTGGAGGCGATCAACCGTCCGCTCGATGGACTGCGCATCGGCCTGCCGCGCGAATACTTCGCCGAGGGCCTGGCCCCGGCCGTGCGCGCGTGCATCGACAAGGCGATCGAACAGCTGCGGGAGCTGGGCGCCCGGATCGTGGAGGTCTCGCTGCCGAACGCCTCGCTGTCGGTGCCCACCTACTACGTGGTGGCCCCGGCGGAAGCCTCCAGCAACCTCGCGCGCTTCGACGGCGTGCGCTACGGCCACCGCGCCGAGTCGGCACGCACGCTCGAGGAGCTGTACAAGAAGAGTCGCGGCGAGGGCTTCGGTCCGGAGGTCCAGCGCCGCATCATGATCGGCACCTACGTGCTCAGCCATGGCTACTACGATGCGTACTACCTGCAGGCGCAGAAGGTGCGCAAGCTGATCTACGAGGACTTCCGCCGCGCGTACCAGCAGTGCGACGTCATCCTCGGGCCGACCACCACGGACGTCGCCTTCGCGCTGGGCGCCAAGACCGATGACCCGGTGGCGATGTACCTCAACGACATCTACACCATCGCCGCCAACCTGGCCGGCATCCCGGCGATGAGCCTGCCCTGCGGCTTCGTGGATACGGATGGAGTGCGCCTGCCGGTGGGCATGCAGCTGATGGGGGATTTCTTCGGCGAGGCCCGCCTGCTCAACGTGGCGCACCGCTACCAACAGGCCACGGACTGGCACCGGCAGCGGCCCCGCGGGTTCGAGTAGCGCCTGCTGCAGGACGGAAGACGATCGTTCAGGAAAGTTTTTCGCACTGGTTCACACTCTTGCGCGCAAGTTAGCGTTAGCCCCTATAAGGGGAACGCGAGCGCTTGGGTAGCATCCTTTACTCAGCGAGGGCCCGCGCGGTCCGCAGCTGTGGAGGAAGAGGGTGCGAGCGACTGACATACGCAACCCCGACTATTTTCATAAGGTCGTCGATTGCCAGTGGGCCTGTCCGGCGCATACGCCGGTTCCTGAATACATCCGGTTGATCGCAGCGGGCCGCTACGCGGACGCGTACATGGTCAACTGGAAGAGCAATGTCTTCCCCGGGATTCTCGGTCGGACCTGCGACCGGCCCTGCGAGCCCGCCTGCCGGCGCGGCCGGGTGGCGGAGCAGTACGACCCGGCCGGCGTGCCGACCAAGCCCGAACCGGTGGCGATCTGCCGGCTCAAGCGCGTCGCCGCCGATCTCAAGGGTGACGTCGGCGCCCGCATGCCGCGGCCGGCGGCGGCCCGCAACGGCCGTCGCATCGCCTGCATCGGTGGCGGTCCATCCTCGCTGACCGTGGCCCGCGACCTCGCCCCGCTCGGGTACCAGGTGACCGTGTTCGAGGCCGATCCCAAGGGCGGCGGCTTCATGCGCACGCAGGTGCCGCGCTTCCGCCTGCCCGAAGCGGTGATCGACGAGGAGGTCGGTTACATCCTGGACCTGGGCGTCGAGCTGCGCGCCAACACGCGCATCGAGTCGATGAAGGCACTGCTCGCGCAGGACTGGGACGCGGTCTTCGTCGGCAGCGGCGCCCCACGCGGTCGCGATCTCGACATTCCCGGCCGCACCGAAGCGGCGGCGCACATCCACATCGGCATCGACTGGCTGGCCTCGGTGTACTTCGGCCACGTCACCAAGGTAGGCAGGCGCGTCATCGTGCTGGGCGGCGGCAACACCGCGATGGACTGCTGCCGATCCTCGCGTCGCCTGGGTGGCGACGAGGTCAAGGTGATCGTCCGTTCGGGCTTCGAGGAGATGAAGGCCAGCCCCTGGGAGAAGGAGGACGCGATGCACGAGGGCATTCCCATCCTCGACTACCGCGTGCCCAAGGCCTTCGTCCACGACAACGGTCATCTCACCGGCATGACCTTCGAGAAGGTGCGCGCCGAGTACGACGCCAAGGGTCGCCGCAAGCTGGTGCCCACGGGCGAGCCGGACGAGTTCCACGCCTGCGACGAGGTGCTGATCGCGGTGGGACAGGCGAACGCGTTCCCCTGGATCGAGCGCGACTGCGGCATCGACTTCGACGAGTGGGGCATGCCCGTGGTCGACAAGGCCACCTTCCAGTCCTCGCGCCCGGACGTCCTGTTCGGCGGCGACGCGGCCTTCGGCCCGAAGAACATCATCTGGGCGGTGGCCCACGGCCACGAGGCCGCGGTGAGCATCGACAAGATGCTCAGCGGCGAGGATCCGCAGCTGCGGCCGCAGCCGGCAGTCGACGTGATGTCCCAGAAAATGGGCATCCACGAGTGGAGCTACGACAACGAGGTCTCGCTCGAGGAGCGTCGCAAGGTGCCCTGGGCGCCCCAGGAGCGCACGCTCAAGGACATCAAGCTGGAGGTGGAGCTCGGCTTCGATGCGGCGACCGCGCTGGCGGAGACGCAGCGCTGCCTGAACTGCGACGTGCAGACGGTGTTCGCCGCCAAGCTGTGCATCGAGTGCGACGCCTGCATCGACATCTGCCCGGTGGACTGCCTGACCCTGGCGCCCAACGGCGAGGAGGCCGACCTGCGCGGGCGCCTGACGGCGCCGGCGTTGAACCTGGCGCAGGCCCTGTACGTGTCGAACGGCTTGCCGACCACGCGCGTGATGGTCAAGGACGAGGACGTCTGCCTGCACTGCGGACTGTGCGCGGAGCGCTGCCCCACCGGGGCCTGGGACATGCAGAAGGTTTTGCTGGAGACCAGCAAGGCGGGGCCCGCATGCCGCTCGCAGGCCAAGGCGACGGCGACGGTTCGCGAGGCGGTGGCATGAACGCGCCCGCCTCCGTTTCGGCCGTCAACGACTTCGTCGTCAAGTTCGCCAACGTCAACGGCTCGGGCTCGGCCTCCGCCAACGAGCTCTTCGCCAAGAGCATCCTGCGCATGGGCGTGCCGGTAAGCCCGCGCAACATCTTCCCGTCGAACATCCAGGGCCTGCCCACCTGGTACGAGGTACGCGTCAGCGAGAAGGGCTGGCTGGGCCGGCGCGGTGGCGTGGACCTGCTGGTGCAGATGAACCCGCAGACCTGGACCGACGACCTGGCCGAGCTGGCGCCGGGCGGCTACCTGTTCCACGACAACTCCAAGCCGCTGCCGCTGTCGCGCCTGCGCAGCGACGTGAATATCGTCGGCATGCCGCTGACGGAGATCTGCAACCGCACCTATTCGGATCCGCGCCAGCGCCAGCTGTTCAAGAACATCCTCTATGTCGGCGCGCTGGCTTCGCTGCTGGGCATCGAGCTGGAGGTGATCGAAAAGCTGGTGGCCGAGCAGTACCGCAGCAAGGAGAAGCTGCTCGCGGCCAACATCAAGGCGCTGCACCTGGGACGCGACTGGGCGCGCGACAACCTCGAACCGCTCGGGCTGCAGGTGCGCAGGGCCGATGCGGTGGGCGACCGCATCTTCGTCGACGGCAATTCGGCGGCGGCGCTGGGCTGCGTGTACGGCGGCGCCTCGGTCTGCGCCTGGTACCCGATCACGCCGTCATCGTCGCTGGCCGAGGCCTTCGAGAAGTACTGCCAGAAGTTCCGCGTCGACCCGGACAGCGGCGCCAACCGCTACGCCGTGGTCCAGGCCGAGGACGAGATCGCGTCGATCGGCATGTGCCTGGGCGCCGGCTGGAACGGGGCACGCGCCTTCACGGCGACCTCCGGCCCCGGGATCTCGCTGATGACCGAGTTCATCGGCCTGGCCTACTTCGCGGAGATCCCGGTGACCATCGTCGACGTGCAGCGTGGCGGGCCGTCCACCGGCATGCCCACGCGCACCCAGCAGGCCGACCTGCTGTCCTGCGCCTATGCCTCGCATGGCGATACCCGCCACGTGCTGCTGCTGCCGCAGGATCCGACCGAGTGCTTCGAGTTCGCCGCCGCGGCGCTCGACCTGGCCGACCGCCTGCAGACGCCGGTGTTCGTGATGAGCGACCTGGACATCGGCATGAACCAGCGCCTGTGCGCGCCGCTGACCTGGGACGACACGCGCGAGCTGGACCGCGGCAAGGTGATGACCGCCGAGGAGCTCGAAAGCGGACGCGATTTCGGCCGCTACCTGGACGTGGACGGCGATGGCATCCCGTACCGGACCTACCCCGGAACGCACCCGGCCCGCGGCGCCTTCTTCACCCGCGGCACCACGCGCGACCCGTATGCGCGCTACTCGGAGAAGGGGCCCGACTACACCTACAACGTGCAGCGACTGCTGCGGAAGTTCGACACCGCCAAGTCCCTGGTCCCGGCCCCGGTGCAGCGCGCCGCGCCGGTGAGCACGCCGTTCGGCGTCATCTACTACGGCTCCACCAGCCCGGCCATGGACGAGGCGGTGGAACTGCTCGAGGAACAGGGCAAGCCGCTGGACATGCTGCGCCTGCGGGCCTTCCCGTTCCCGCCGAGCGTGCGCGACTTCGTGCTCAGCCACGCGCACGTCTTCGTGGTGGAGCAGAACCGCGACGCCCAGCTGCGCAGCATGCTGATCAACGAGTTCGACCTCGATCCTGCACGGCTGGTCCCGGTGCTGCACTACGACGGCACGCCGATCACCGCCCGTTTCATCACCGATGCCATCGAGGCGCGCATGAAGCCGCTGCGAGCGATGTCCCTGTCCGAGCGGGCGGCGTGAGGCCATGACCTTTCTGGCCAAGCCCCGCCTGCATCACCCCTCGCTGACGCGCAACGCGGTCGGCTACACGCGACGCGACTACGAGGGCAAGGTCTCGACCCTGTGCGCGGGCTGCGGTCACGACTCGATCTCCGCGGCCGTCGTGCAGGCCTGCTGGGAGCTGGACATCGAGCCGCATCGCGTGGCCAAGCTGTCCGGCATCGGCTGCAGCTCGAAGACCCCGGACTACTTCCTGGGCCAGTCGCACGGCTTCAACACCGTGCACGGACGCATGCCCTCGGTGCTCACCGGCGCCAACCTCGCGAACCGCGAACTGCTCTACC
>CAMLNE010000238.1 GCA_946481265.1 uncultured Panacagrimonas sp.
GCATGGTAATCGGCCAATCGCGGCCCGGCGAAACCCCTGGCCGCCGGACCTTGACCCCATCATGCGGGCACGTTTTCTGCTGCTCGCGCCGGATTTTTTGCCCTCCAAGAGTCGCGCGTGAGTTCACCCGTCCGTTACGCCGTCGGCATGCTGGTGACCGTTCTGGCGCTGTGGTGGAGCCGTCCCTGGGGAGGCGATGCGCGGCCGTCGGCGATGGCATCGCCGACGCAGGGCCCGGCCGGCGGGGTCGGACCGCTGCGCTCGGGGCCGGATGTGCCGCTGAGCCTGAACATCCTGGTCGATCAATTCGGCTACCGCCCGCAGGATCCCAAGGTGGCGGTCGTGCGCAGCCCGCGCGAGGGCTTCGATCGCGACCGCGCCTTCGAGCCGGGCATGGACTACGAGGTGCGCGCGGTGGACGGCGATGACCCGGTCTTCCGCGGCCGGCTCGTGCCCTGGAATGACGGCGAGGTCGAGGCGTCCTCGGGCGATGTCGGCTGGTGGTTCGACTTCTCCGGCCTGGACCGTCCCGGTCGCTACTACGTGTACGACGTCCGTCGAGACCTGCGCTCGGCCGTGTTCCGCATCGACCCGGATGTCTTCCGCGAGGTGCTGCGGGCCGCGTTGCGCGTCTTCTACTACCAGCGCAGCAGCCTCGCCAAGCGACCGCCCTATGCCGATCCGTGCTGGGCGGACGCGGCGGCCTATGTCGGCCCGCGGCAGGACGGCGCGGCGCGCGACATCCGCCGACCGGACGATGCGCGCACGGCACGCGACCTGCGCGGCGGCTGGTTCGACGCCGGGGACACCAACAAGTACGTGACCTTCGCCGCTTCCGTCGTGCACCAGCTGCTCGGCGCCTACCGTGACCATCCGCGCGCCTTCAGCGACGACCTCGGCATTCCGGAGTCCGGCAACGGCATCCCGGACGTGGTCGACGAGGTGCGCTGGGAGATCGACTGGCTGCGCCGCATGCAGAACCCGGATGGCAGCGCCCTACTCAAGCTCGGCGTGCGCAAGTACGTGATCGCCTCGCCCCCGAGCAGCGACACGCTGCCGCGCTTCTATGTCGGGCCCTGTACTTCGGCCAGCATCGCGGCGGCCGGCATGTTCGCGCACGCCGCGCTGGTGTTCGGCGAGTTCCCCGCGCTGGCCGCCGAGGCCGCGGACCTGCGCGCCCGTGCGATCAGCGCCTTCGAGGCCTGGCGCCGTGCCCCGCAGGCGCAGACCGACTGCGACGACGGCAAGGTCCTGTCCGGCGATGCAGATCGCACGGCGCGTGAGCAGGGTGACCTCGCCGTGCTCGCCTCCGCCTACCTCTACGCGCTGACCGGCCAGACGCGCTTCCAGTCCTATTTCCGCGACCACTACCGCGACACCAAGCCATACCGCGACTTCGGCTGGTCGCGCTATGACACCGCGATCGGCGAGAGCCTGCTGTTCTATGCCTCGCTCGCCACCGCCGACCCGCAGCTGGCACGCCGGATCATGGACGACAAGCTCGCCGACGCGCGCAACGACGACACCCGCGTCTATGGCCCGGGTCGCGACCTGTATCGCAGCTACCTGCATCCGGACCAGTACCACTGGGGCAGCAACACGATCCGCGTCGCGTACGGCAACTCGAATCTGGACGTGCTGGTCCACGGGCTGGACCCGGAGCACGCCGCCGGCTATCGCAGCCGCGCGCTCGACACGCTGCACTACCTGCACGGCGTCAACCCGTTCGGCATCGTCTACCTGAGCAACATGTACCGCTACGGGGCGACCTACTCGGTCAACGAGATGTTCCACGTCTGGTTCGCGCCCGGGACGCGCTGGTCGAATGCGCAGACCTCGGCGTGCGGCCCGGCGCCGGGCTACCTGGTGGGCGGGCCCAACGCCAGCGCGGAGGCGGACGGGGTTCCGGCCCGGCTGAGGCCACCGGTCGGCCAGCCGCTGCAGAAGTCCTTCCGCGACTGGAACGAACACTGGCCGCTGGCCTCGTACCCGGTCACCGAGCCTTCGACCGGGTTCCAGGCCAACTACGTGCGGCTGCTCGCCGGCTTCGTGGCGGCACCGCCATCGCCGCCCTGAAGCGGCGGCGATGGCGAAAGCGTTTCCCCGACGGCGTCCGGGACCGGCTCAGAGGGCGTTGCGCACGAAGGTCGGCAGGGCGAACGCGGCGCGATGCGTCTGGGCGTTGTAGAACTTCGCATCGAGCGCGGCGATGGCGGTGTCGTCGAGCCGTTCCAGCAGCGGCGCGGTGGTCTTGGTCGCGATCGAGCCCGACCACCAGCCGGAGGGATAGATCACCTGGGGGTAGTGGAACAGGTGGGTGCATGCGAAGCCCGCGTCGCGCATCGCCGTGTGCATCTCCACGATCAGGTTCAGGTGCAGCAGCGGCGACTCCGACTGCTGCACGAGCATGCCGTCGGGCTTGAGCGCCTTGATGCAGTCCAGGTAGAAGCGCTTGCCGAACAGGCCCTCGGCCGGCCCGACCGGATCGGTCGAGTCGATGATGATCAGGTCGATCGACTCCGGGCTGGCCTGCTTCATCCACTGGATGCCGTCGCCGAAGAACAGCGTGGCGCGCGGATCCTCGTTGCGCGTGCACAGCTCCGGGAAGTACTTCTCCGACAGGCGCGTGACGCGCTCGTCGATCTCCACCTGGGTCGCCGACGTCACCTCGGGGTGGCGCAGCACCTCGCTGAGCGTGCCGCAGTCACCGCCGCCGACGATCACCACCGTCCGCGGATCCGGATGCGAGTTGAGCGCCACGTGCGACATCATCTCGTGGTAGAGGAAGTTGTCGCGCGTCGAGACCATCGTGCAGCCGTCGATGGTCATCAGGTAGCCGAAGCTCTCGGTGTCCCAGATCTCGATCTTCTGGAAGGGGGTCTGCTCGTCGTGGATCCGGCGTCCCTTGAGCGAGAACGCCGTGCCGTTGGCTTGGACGGTTTCCGAGAACCAGCTCTGATCCAGTGTCATCTGAAACCCCTACCCTCGTCGTTGAAGAGGCGGTCGGCAGTCAATCCTGCGCTCGCCTAAAATCGAACGGCGAGTATACGGCTCGCGCCTTCCCCTTCGGTGATGCTCACGTGAATCCCTGGACGCCCGCGCAAGCCCGCGGTCTCTACAACATGCCCAACTGGGGCGAAGGCTATTTCGACGTGTCGGATGGCGGCAATGTCGTGGTGCGTCCTTTCCGCGATCGCTCCGCGGTGGCGGTGGACCTGCACGAACTGGCCCTGCGACTGCCCGGCGAAGGCCTGGAGCTGCCCGTGCTGGTGCGCTTCACCGACATCCTGCGCGACCGCGTGGATGCGCTGGCCAATGCCTTCGCCACGGTGATCGGCGAATACGGCTACACCGGCCGCTACACCGGCGTCTACCCGATCAAGGTCAACCAGCAGGGCAGCGTGGTCGAGGCCATCCTCGAGCACGGCGGCGACCGGGTCGGCATCGAGGCCGGCTCCAAGCCCGAGCTCGCGGCCGTGCTCGGCCTGGCGCAGCCCGGCAGCGTCATCGTCTGCAACGGCTACAAGGATCGCGCCTACATCCGTCGCGCCCTGATCGGCCAGAAGCTGGGTCATCGCGTCTACATCGTGGTGGAGAAGCTCTCCGAGCTGCCGCTGGTGATCGCCGAATCGCGGCGCCTGTCGGTGGCGCCGCTCATCGGGCTGCGCGTGCGCCTGGCCAGCCACTCGGATTCCTCGCAGCAGAACACCGGTGGCGAGAAATCGAAGTTCGGGCTGGCGACGTCGCAGGTGCTCGAGGCGCTCGACATGATGCGCGTGGCCGGGCAGATCGACGCCGTGCGCATGGTTCATTTCCATCTCGGCTCGCAGGTGGCCAACGTGCAGGACGTCGCGCGCGGCATGCGCGAGGCCTCGCGTTTCTATGTCGAACTGCGCCGGCTCGGCGCACCGGTGGACGTGGTCGATGTCGGCGGCGGCTTGGGCGTGGACTACGAGGGCACGCGCTCGCGCAGCTACTGTTCGATGAACTACTCGGTGCGCGAGTACGCACGCAGCATCGTGCGGACGCTGCAGGAGGTCTGCGCGGAGTCCGGCGAGCCCGAGCCCAACCTGATCAGCGAGTCCGGCAGGGCGCTGACGGCGCACCACGCCGTGCTGATCACCAATGTGGTCGACCAGGAACTGATCGGCCAGGGCGATATCGCGCCACCGGACGGCACCGCACCGGGCGTCCTGCATGAACTGCACGAGCTGCTGGAGGAGGTGATCGAGCGCGGCCCGCTGGAGAGCCTGTTCGAGGCCCGCACGCTGCTCGACGAGGCGCAGGCGCTGTATGCCGAGGGCAAGCTGACCCTGCCGCAGCGCGCCTGGGCCGAGCGCGCGCACTACGCGGTGGCGCGCGCGGTGATCCCGCTGCTGGATCCCGGCATCCGGGCGCACCGCGACACGCTGGATGAGCTGCGCGAGAAACTCAGCGCCAAGTACTTCTGCAATTTCTCGGTGTTCCAGTCCGTGCCGGATTCCTGGGCGATCGACCAGGTATTCCCGATCATGCCGATCCACCGGCTGTCCGAGGAGCCCGTGCAGCGCACGCGCCTGTGCGACCTGACCTGCGATTCCGACGGCCGGCTCGACGCCTACGTCGACCGCGAGGGCCTGACGCCCACCCTGGCCCTGCATCCCCTGCGCGACGACGAGCCCTACCTGCTCGGCATCTTCATGGTCGGCGCCTACCAGGAGATCCTCGGCGACATCCACAACCTGTTCGGCGACACCAACGCGGTCAACGTGGTGCTGGATGCCGACGCCCCCGGCGGCTGGAAACTGGAGGCCCACGAGCACGGCGATCGCACCGACGAGCTGCTGCGCTACGTGCACCTGGCGCCGGAAGCGCTCGCGCTCAGCTACCGCGCCAAGCTCGATGCGATCGAGCTGCCCGTCGCCGAGCGCGCGGCGCTGCTCGCCGAACTCGAGGCCGGGCTGACCGGCTACACCTACCTGAGCTGAGCTGCCGCGCGGCAGCCGCGCCCGCGCGGCTCCTTCATCCAGCCGTCACGCCGATTTCACCGTTACGCCATCAGCGCCCCCTAGGGTCGCGCGCTTCCAATCGACAGGCACGGGGAGTCGCGGACCATGGTTCGTTTTCGAAGGAGCGCGTTCGCGCTGGCATTGGCTGCAACGGTGCTGGCAGGCTGCTTGGGTGATGACGGCAAGGATGGCGCGGACGGTCGGCCCGGACCGGCCGGCAGCGGCGAGGTCCTGCTCGAGCTTCGCCCGCTGGGCACCTATGAAGCCGGCGCCTTCGACGCCGGCGCGGCCGAGATCCTCGCCTACGACGCGCCGCGCCAGCGCCTGTTCGTCGTCAATTCCAGCGCGGTCACGGTCGATGTTCTGGATATCTCGAATCCTGCGGCGCCGACGCTGATCGACACGATCGACGCCATTGCCGAGGGCGCCAGCGCCAACAGCGTGGCGGTTTCCGACGGCATCGTCGCCGTGGCGATCGAGGCCGATCCGAAGACGGACCCGGGGTCGGTCGTGTTCTACGACGCGGCGACGCTGGCCAGGCTCGGCGAGGTCGCGGTCGGTGCGCTGCCCGACATGCTGACATTCACTCCGGACGGCACGCGCGTGCTGGTGGCCAACGAGGGCGAGCCGAACGCCGATTACAGCGTCGATCCGGAGGGCTCGATCAGCATCATTACGGTCAACGGCGGCACCGCACCGGTCGCCATCACCGCAGGTTTCGCCGCCTTCAATGGCCAGGCCGATGCGCTGCGCGTCAGCGGGGTGCGCATCTACGGGCCGGGCGCGAGCGTGGCCCAGGACCTCGAACCGGAGTACATCGCCATCGCGCCGGACGGCCAGTCGGCAGTTGCCACACTGCAGGAGAACAATGCCCTCGCGAAGATCGACCTGGTCAGCAACACGGTCACCGATATTCTTGCGCTGGGCTACAAGGATCACCGCATCGTCGGCAACGAACTCGACCCGAGCGACCGCGACGGCGGACCCCACCTGGCCAACTGGCCGGTGTTCGGCATGTACCAGCCCGACACGATCGCGGCCTACACCTTCAACGGCCGCACCTACTACGTCACCGCCAATGAGGGCGACGCACGCGAGTACGACACCTTCGAGGAGGAAGCGCGAATCGGCAGTGGCGGCTATGTGCTCGACCCGGCCACGTTCCCGAACGCGGCCGCGCTGAAGGCCAGCTCGGCGCTGGGACGGCTCAATGCGACCCGCGCGCTGGGCGACACCGATGGCGATGGCGACTTCGACCGGATCCACGTGCTGGGTGGCCGCTCGTTCTCGATCTGGACGGACGACGGCACACAGGTGTTCGACAGCGGCTCGGACTTCGAGCGCATCACCGCGCTGCGCTACGGCGCCGACTTCAACAACGACAACGCCGAGAGCGCGGGCGATTCACGCAGCGACAACAAGGGCCCGGAACCCGAGGCCGTGGCGGTGACGACCATCGCCGGGCGCACCTTCGCCTTCATCGGCCTGGAGCGCATGGGCGGCGTGATGGTGTACGACGTCAGCAACCCTCAGGCCGCGCGCTTCGTGCAGTACTTCAACCGGCGCGAACCCGCGGTGACCGTGGAGGACCTGGGCGACGCGGATGCCGGCGCTGCCGGCGACCTGGGTCCGGAGAGCATCGTCGTGATCCCGGCCGGGCAGAGCCCCCTGCCGGGCGTGCCGCTGCTGGCCATGGGCAACGAGGTCAGCGGCACCACGACGCTGTACCGCATCGACACGCTGGCACTCAGGCCCTAGCCCGCATTTCTCACAGGTCGCCGGAGAATCCGCTTCAATCTACTGATC
>CAMLNE010000239.1 GCA_946481265.1 uncultured Panacagrimonas sp.
AGGCCAGGAATTCTTCCCGCTTACCGTCGACTACATGGAGCGCACCTACGCCGGCGGCCGCATTCCGGGTGGGTTCTTCAAGCGTGAAGGCCGTCCCAGCGAACGCGAGACGCTGACCTCGCGCCTGATCGACCGTCCGATCCGTCCGCTGTTTCCGGAAGGCTTCTTCAACGAGATACAGATCGTGGCGACCGTGCTGTCGCTGAACCCGGAAGTCGATGCCGACATCCCCGCCATGATCGGTGCATCCGCTGCACTGTCCCTGTCCGGCGTTCCCTTCCAGGGGCCGATCGGCGCGGTGAAGGTCGGCTACGCGAATGGCGAGTACATCCTCAATCCTTCCGCCACGCAGCAGGAGACCTCCGAGCTGGATCTGGTCGTCGCCGGCACGCAGGACGCCGTGATGATGGTGGAGTCCGAGGCCAAGCAGCTCTCCGAGGACGTGATGCTCGGCGCGGTGCTGTTCGGCCACGAGCAGATGCAGATCGCCATCCGTTCGATCAACGAACTCGTCGCGGTCGCAGGCAAGCCGAAGTGGGACTGGAAGGCGCCCGCTGCCAATGCCGGGCTGGACGAAGCGGTCGCGGCGTTCAAGGGCGACATCACCAACGCCTACGGCGTGGCCGACAAGCAGGCGCGGCACGATGCCATTGGCGCGGTTCGCGCCAAGATGCTTGAAGCGCTTTGCTCCGGCGATGCGCCGAAGTTCGACGCCGACGCGGCTGAGACGGCGTTCCATGACCTCGAGGCCGTGGTCGTGCGCAACCGCATCATCGAAGGCCATCCTCGTATCGACGGTCGCGATACGCACACTGTCCGTCCGCTCAGCATCGCGGCCAGCGTACTTCCGCGTACGCACGGCTCTGCGATCTTCACGCGTGGCGAAACCCAGGTGCTCGCCGTCGTCACGCTGGGCACCGGCAAGGATGCGCAGCTGATCGACGCCATGGAAGGCGAGTGGCGCGAGCCGTTCATGCTGAACTACAACTTCCCCCCGTACAGCGTGGGCGAGACCGGCCGTCTCAATGCACCGAAGCGCCGCGAGATCGGTCATGGTCGCCTTGCCAAGCGTGGCCTGGCCGGCGTGATGCCGGACCTGGACAGGGAGTTCCCTTACGTCGTGCGTGTCGTCGCCGAGACCACCGAGTCCAACGGCTCGTCCTCCATGGCGTCGGTTTGCAGCTCCTGTCTGGCCATGATGGACGCCGGTGTGCCGCTCAAGGCGCCGGTCGCCGGCATCGCGATGGGCCTGATCCTCGAGGGCCAGAAGTTTGCCGTGCTCACCGACATCCTTGGTGATGAAGATCATCTCGGCGACATGGATTTCAAGGTGGCGGGTTCGCGCAACGGTGTGACCGCGCTGCAGATGGATATCAAGATCACCGGCGTGAACGGCGAGATCATGCGTCAGGCACTCGCCCAGGCGAAGGTTGCGCGTATGCACATCCTCGACCAGATGGAACAGGTGCTGCCGTCGGCACGCTCGGAGATGTCGCCGTACGCGCCGCGCATCACCACCATCAAGATCCATCCCGACAAGATCCGCGAAGTCATCGGCAAGGGTGGCGTCACGATTCGCTCGATCACCGAGGAGACCGGTTGTTCGATCGACATCGACGACGACGGCACCATCAAGATTGCCGCCGTCGACCGTTCGCAGGCCGAAGCGGCGATTGCGCGCATCAACGCGCTGACGCGTGACGTCGAAGTCGGTGCGATCTACGAGGGCAAGGTCGCCAAGCTGATGGACTTCGGCGCGTTCGTGACGATCTCCCCGGGCAAGGATGGGCTCGTGCACATCTCGCAGCTCGCCGAGAAGCGAGTGGAGAAGGTCGAGGACGTGGTCAAGGAAGGCCAGACCGTGCGCGTGAAGGTGCTCGAGGTCGACAAGCAGGGTCGCATCCGGCTGTCGATGAAGGCGGTCGACGTCGCCTGAGCCGAAAGGTTCCGTGATCGGCTTGCGAACGTGAAGTCGATCACGCAAAATCTCATGACGCGCTGATCAAGTCATGAAGGGTCGCAAGGCCCGCAAAAGAGCCCCCGTAAACGGGGGCGAGTGCGAGGAAGGCGCAACACCTTCCTGGAAGGAGATTCAAAAAAGAACTTAATAGACCTGGAGCGCCATTGGCGCTCTTTCCTTCCCCCTTGATTGTTGCACTGCAATAACAGTGCGGGGCCAGGTCTGAAGTTGGTGGAGCCCCCAGCAGCGAGATCCGTCCCCACCAGTGGCAGGTCGATCAGTCGTCGACGTCGATGCGGGGCTGCTTGTTGAGCTTGGTGCGCGGGAGATTCTTCAGGAATTCCTGGCGGATCGTGCGCCAGATCGGGACCTGACGGTCCGCCAGTTCCTTGAGTGCATGCAGCGGCTGCTGGGCCTGGCCCAGCATTCCGCGGAGTTGTTCCGTGAAATTTCCCTGCTGTTGCATGAACAGCTGCAGGGACAGCTCCAGATAGCGGCTGATGCTGTTCTGCATCGGGTCGCCATAGAAACGGACGATGAAGGTCAGCAGGTCGGTGGTGAAGATCGGATCACCACCTTCTTCCTGTTCGGCAATGACCTGCAGCAGGATGGTTCGCGTGATGTCCTCGCGCGTTCGCTTGTCCTCCACCCGGAATCTCACGTTCTGCAGCACCAGCTGCCGCACCTCTTCCAGCGTGATGTAGCGGCTGATCTCGGTGTCGTAGAGACGACGATTCGGATACTTCTTGATGACGCGCAGATCAGTCATGATCGAAGCCATGTTGCACCGCGCTAAGAATGCCAGAATCGGCCGTCTATAACAAAGGCTTACGTCACTTCAACGGGCCTTCCGGAATTCGCTCCGGCCGCCATAGCCGCCGCGCGCTGTCGAGCAGCTCCACCGGTGTCGCGGAATTCGCCCGTGGCGGCTGCGGCTGACCGAGCAGGGCCAGGGCGCGAAGCAGGTTATGCGTCGTGGTGGAAGCCTCGAGCGGCTGCGCCTCGTTGCGTTTGCTCAGCTTGCTGCCGGCCTCGTCGAGGATCACCGGCAGATATCGATACCGCGGGACCGGCTGGCCAAGTTCGCGCAGCAGATGTGCCTGTCGTCGACCCGAAAGCACGAGGTCGGCGCCGCGGACCACGTCGGTGATGCCCTGCGCCGTTTCGTCGACCGCACACGCCAGCTGGTAGGCCAGTTGACCATCGCGACGTCGTACGACGAAGTCGCCGCAGGTATCCATCGCAGCTTCGCCCACGCGTAGACGGAGCGCGGAATCCTGCTCTCCATATCCGGCGTCGCGGCAGGTACCGGGGTAGGGCGGTTCGACGTCTTCGCGTGTCGGATCGCAGAGTGCGGCGAGCTGGGCCCGCGTGCATCGACACGCATACACCCGCCCACGGCGACGCAGCGTCTCCAGCGCTGCCTCGTATTCCGCCACGTGTTCGGACTGGCGGCGTAGGGGCCCGTCCCAGACCAGGCCATGGCCTTCGAGCTGACGCAGGATTGCCGACTCCGCGCCGGGCCGCACACGCGGGCGATCAAGATCATCAATGCGCAGCAGCCACCGGCCGCCACTGGCACGAGCATCCAGCCAGCTTCCCAGGGCCGTCACCAGCGAGCCGAGGTGGAGTTCGCCCGAAGGCGTGGGAGCAAAACGGCCGACGTAATGCGACATGTCGAGGTCAGGCGGGGAAGCGTTCGCTGCACCGTCGCAAAATCAGCATGAGAAAGCAACGCGAACCGTTTGATTGCATGGAGGATGTGTTAGGCTGCCTTTGTCATGTCAGCACGTCGTGCGATGTCGCAATGCAACCGCCCTGCGGAAGATCCTCCGTCGTCAGACCGGAGGGATCTGCCGTGAGCCTCCGGGCCCTGCTGCTCGACGTCGATGGAACGATTGCCGATACCGAGCGACACGGTCATCGACCGGCCTACAACCGCGCATTCCGCAAGCTGGGCCTCTCGTTCCGCTGGGGGCCGAAGCTCTACCGCAAGCTCCTAGAGCAGCCTGGCGGCAAGGAGCGGCTGCTGCACTACGTGGAACACTACAAGCCCCAGCTCGGCGAGCACGCAGCGGCCTACGCGGCCGATCCGCAGGCCTGGGTGAAGAAGGTGCACGCCCTCAAGTCGCATTACTTCCAGCGCTATCTGCGCAAGGGACAGGTCCCCCTGCGTCCGGGCGTCGCGCGGCTGATCCGCGAGGCCGATGCCGCCGGAATGCGCGTGGCGCTGGTCAGCAACGCGAGCCGGGCGAGTCTCAAGCCGGTGCTGCGATACGGCCTGGGAGAAGACCTTGCGGAACGCATCGACCTGATCGTCAGCGGCGAGGATGTCGAGCAGAAGAAGCCGGCTCCCGACACCTATCTGCTGGCCTTGTCCAAGCTCGGGCTGGACGCGCGCGAGTGCGTCGCCCTGGAAGATTCGGCGATCGGTCTTCGTGCGGCAGTCGCGGCCGGCATCCCGACCATCGTCACCACCAATGCGAACACTGTGGGTGACGACTTCTCCAACGCCATGATGGTGCTCGACGGTTGCGGTGAGCCGGATCAGCCGGTTCGTTCGGTGCGCGGCCCGCTGGAAGGTCCTTGCCTGACACTCGCCCAGATCCAGGGATTCACCGAGGCCGCTCGCGGGAACGGCTGAGCGGCCCTATACACTCGGCATCTCGGGATCGGAACAGGACGACACGGGATGCGGCGATGGAACGGCTGGGGTGAAGACGGTCTCGACTTCCCGCTCGATGCCAGGGCTCTGAGCTTCCTGAACGATCGGATCGGCATGGGCACGCCCGGCCGCGAGACCATGCTGGACAGCGTGCTCGCGCGAATCCCCGAGTCGCGCATCCAGGAATCGGGATTCGATTCCTCGCCTGAATCCCGCCTGCGCCATGCGCGCGGACAAAGCTATCGCGACTGGCTGGCGCTCAAGTACGGGCGCATCGGGCCGGTGGCCGATGCAGTGGCGATGCCGACCACGCATGCCGAAGTCGAAGCGGCCTTGCGGGCCGCGGCCGCGCGTGGGGCGAAGGTGGTGCCCTGGGGCGGCGGCACCAGCGTGGTGGGGCACCTGGACGTTCCGGACGCTGAGCAGCCGGTGGTGAACATCTCCCTGGAGCGCATGAACCGGCTGCTGGGACTGGACGAGGATTCACTGCTCGCGCGCTTCGGCGCCGGGACGCCAGGGCCGCAGGTCGAGGCGCAGTTGCGCGGGAGCGGATACCTGCTCGGGCATTTTCCACAGTCCTACGACTATTCGACCGTGGGCGGTTGGGTCGTGACCCGTTCGAGCGGTCAGCAGTCGCTGCGTTACGGGCGCATCGAGAATCTGTTCGCCGGCGGGCGACTGGTGTCGCCACGGGGGACGCTCGAGATCGGCGGTGTTCCGGCCTCCTCGGCAGGACCCGACCTGCGCGAGTTCGTGCTCGGCTCCGAGGGACGCCTGGGTGTGCTCAGCGAGGCCGTGATGCGCGTGCGGCGCGTCCCTGAACGTGAGGATTTCCACGCCGTCTTCTTTCCGGGCTGGGAGCTGGGCGTCGAGGCGATGCGCAAGCTGGTGCAGTCCGACATTCCGCTGTCGATGCTGCGCCTGTCGAACGAGACCGAGACGGAGACCCAGCTCACCCTGGCAGGCCACGACAAGGCCATCCTCTGGCTCAAGCGCTACCTGAAACTGCGCGGCTCGGGAGTCCGGCCGGTGATGATGGTGATGGGCCTGACCGGCCTCAACCGCGAAGTCCTGCGCTGCCGCCGCGAGGCGCTCACCGTGTGCAAGCAATCACGTGGCGTGCACGCGGGGCGCATGATCGGGCAGGGCTGGGCCAAAAACCGGTTCAAGGGGCCGTACCTTCGCAACAGCCTGTGGCAGCACGGGTACGGCGTCGACACGGTCGAGACCTGCATCAACTGGCCGCAGGGCACCGCGCTGATGCGCGCCATCGAACAGACCGCGACCGATGCCCTTGCCGCCGATGACGAGCGGGTGCATGCCTTCACCCACCTGTCGCACGTCTACCGGCAGGGTTGCAGCATCTATTCGACATTCGTGTTCCGCTGCGCCGGTGATGCAGACACGGATCTCGCCCGCTGGGCACGGCTCAAGGCGCGCGTATCGGAAACCATCGTCGCGCACGGCGGCACCATCAGCCACCAGCATGGCGTCGGCACCGATCACGCGCCCTATCTGGCGGCGGAAAAGGGCGCGCTGGGCATGGACCTGTTGCGCGCCTGCGCACGCGAGATGGATCCGACCGCGATGATGAACCCGGGCAAGCTGTTCGCGTGAACGCCGTCGGCCACCTCGTGTGCGCCCGGCTCAGCGCAGGTGCTGAGCACGATGCGGGGCTCACGTGAACAAAGCCGCCGATCGCCTTGCCGCGCTCGCGCCGCGTTACGACCTGGTCATCATCGGCGGCGGCATCACTGGTGCCGGCATCCTGCGCGAGGCGGTGCGCTGCGACGCCTCGGTGCTGCTGGTCGACCGCCAGGATTTTGCCTCCGGCACGTCGAGTGGTTCGTCCAAGCTCGTGCATGGGGGCTTGCGCTATCTGCAGTCGGGGCAATGGCGCTTGACGCTCGAGTCCGTGCGCGAACGTGCACGCCTGTTGCGCGAGGCGCCGGGGCTGGTCGATCCGCAGCCCTTCCTGATGCCGGTGCATCGCGGCGCGCGGCCGGGCCGCGCCCTGATCCAGGCAGGACTGTTCGTCTACGACCTGATGGCCGGGCGCGTGGCCACGCGCGGGTTGCCGGCCGCTGAGGTGACACGGGGTGAAACGGCGGGGGGGCGCGCCCGCGCCGCGGGGGCGGT
>CAMLNE010000240.1 GCA_946481265.1 uncultured Panacagrimonas sp.
CCGTTGCCGAGCCCGTCGGCACCGCGCAGCAGCTCGATGCGATCATAGCTATCCAGCTCGCCGCGGCACCGGCGTTCGATGTCCGGACGCCCGGCGCCGCCATCCACCTGATGTTCCGTGAGCGGGAAGGCGCGTACGCGGATTTCCGCCGCGTCCACCGGCAGCCCGCGAACGCTGACGCCGGGTAACCGCCGCACAGCGTCGGCGATCTCGGTGAGATTCCGGTCGCGCAGCTGCGGCAAGCCCAGCACGCTCACCGAACGCGGCGTGTCCTGCAGCGCCTGCGGAAACGGACTGCCGACACTGGCGCCGCGCGCGCCATAGCCATCGCTGCCCTCGGTGGCGAGCGCGTCACTGCTGCCGTTGATGCCGCGCGGCGGGCCGACCGGCGTGCCGGCCACGCGCACCGCACCGATCGAGCGGATCTCCCCGGTGCCGCGGCGAAGCAGGATCGTGTCGCCCGCGACGCGTTCGGCCGCCAGCCCGCTGCCTTCGAGCAGCAGCGCCAGCGCGGTGTCGAAGTCGTATCCGCCCCGCAATGCGGGGCTGGAGCGGCCCTCGGTGAGTTCGGCGTCGTAGAGCAGCTGCACGTTCGCCTGCGCGGACAGCGTCGCCAGTGCCGAGCGCAGCGCCTGCGCCGGCAGATCCAGCTGCAGCAGCCCCTGTGCCATCGCGGGCGATCCCCAGCAACCCACTCCCAGTACCAGCACCGCGACCGCCAGAACCCGCATCCGCACGCCCCCCCCCGGAGGCCGAAGGCCGCGTGCTCAGCCTCGCCGCAGTCTTCGATTCGTTATTTGGAACGGCCGGGACTGTACGACAAGCTCGCCAGGGATCGTCGCACCCGGACACAAAAAGCGACAAACCGTGACAAACCTTGCCGGACGCGACGAGGCGCAAGCCCCTAGAAGCGCCTAGTAGATCAGCGTCACCGATCCCAGGCGGACCACGCGCCCGATGCCTTGTGGTTCCAGCGCGGCGAGCCAGGCATCGGCGCGATCGAGGTCGATGACCGCGTTGATGCGCCGTCCCTGCGCCACGCTCGGACGAACGAGCACGACACCGGCGCGATGCCGGTTGAGCAGCGCGGCGACGTCGCCGAGGGTCGCGTCGTTGATGACCAGCCGACCGCTGCGCCAGGCCAGCGCCTCGTCGGCGTCGGTGGCCTCCGCCGGGTGCACCTGCTCCGGGTCGAATCCTGCGCGCTGATTGGCTTCGAGCAGCACTTCGTCGCCATCCACCCGGACCCGGACGCGGCCCTCCACGACCGTGACCTCGCCCGCGCCTTCGTCACGACGCACGGAAAACCGCGTGCCGAGCACCTCGACCCGCGCCGAACCGGCATCCACGACGAACGCACGACCGCGATCGGAACGCACTTCGAAATAGGCTTCGCCGCGCACGAGCGTCAGCCGGCGCTGCGCGCCGTCCCGTTCGACGTCCAGCGCCGTGTCCCCACCGAGCACCATGCTGCTGCCGTCGTCCAGCGCGATCGTGCGGCGCTCGCCGGAGGCGGTGACCAGGTCGTGCTGCCCGCTCCGCTGCGCCTGGTAGGTCGCCACTGCCACGCCGGCGAGCAGGGACGCGGCCAGTGCCCATCGCAGGCGGCGTCGGGCGCGGCGCGGGGCGGCGCCCGCGACGGCAGCGGTCGGCGATGGGGCGGGCGCAGCGGTCTGCGGCATCGAGCGGGCCAGGCTTGCGGGAAGAACACCCCAGATCGCCCGCAGGCGGGAGAACGCTTCGGCGTGCGTGGGATCGGCGTCGCGCCATTGCGCGAATGCCGCGCGCTCGGCATCGGTCGCATGACCGGAGGTCAGGCGTACCAGCCAGGCAGCCGCCTGTTCGTCGACCGGATCCGCGCCCACCGCGAAGTCGGGGTCGTCCGGGAGCGTCCCGGGATCGTCGGCGGGCGGCGTCGTCATGGACAGGAAACAAGCGAGCGCCGGGCAAGCCTCAATCCGGCAAAAAGACCGCGGCGCCATCCTGCGCGCGTGCGGCTCATGACAGCTGGCTCCGGCAGTGCAGGATCGCCTTGATCAGGTACTTTTCGACCAGGCTCCGCGACACGCCGAGCCGGCACGCGATCTCCGCGTGCGTCATGCCCTCGACGCGGCTCATGTAGAGCATCTGTCGACACTTCTCCGGCAGTTCGCGCAGGGCCGCGTCGACGACACGAACCTGGTCGGCGACCAGCACCACCTCTTCGGGCGAGCGTTCCGCGGCTTCGTGGAGATCGGTGACGCCGGTCAGCAGCTCGGCGCGCCGGCCTTCGAGCTTGAGATGGTTCAGCGCCGCGTTGATCGCCATCCTCAGCAGGTAGGCCTGCGCCTCGTCGGGCGTCGCCAGCGGCGCGGCGATCTTGGGCAGGCGCAGATACATCTCCTGCACCAGATCGGCGGCGACTTCGGGATCACCGACCCGGTTGGCCACCACGCGCTGCAGGCGGGGCTGCACCGCGAGGAAGATTTCCAGCATTCGGTCGCGCGTGAGCGCCGCGGACCCGGCAGGGCACCCGTTCACCACAGCCGCGTCACCTGGCTCACGATGTGAAACTCGACCGGCACGCGGAACTCCAGGTCCGGGTCCGGAACGTCCGGCGGCGGCGGCGGCAGCGGCGCGGCCCGCCGCACCAGCTCCATGGCCTCGGCGTCGAGCAGGCGAAAGCCGCGGCTGGCGACGATCTCCTGCGACAGCACGTTGCCGTCGCGGTCGACGCGCAACTGCAGGATGACGGCGTCCTCGTCGCCGCGACGCTCCGCCAGCGCCGGATAGCGCTTGTGCCGGTCCAGATGTGCGAGCACCCGCTGGTCCCAGGTCGGCGCCGCTTCGGCACCCGCCGTACCGGGCAGCGTATCCACGCGCCGCGCTTCTTCGGGCGCCTCGGCGGCAGGCGGCAGCCTGACCGCGCCGGGTATCCCGCCCTGCGCGGACGGCATGGCGACCGCGCGTGCGGCACTCGTCTGCCGGTTCACCAGGCGCTGCTGGCGCGCAAGTGGGTCGGCGGCGGCGCGTTCGGCTTGCAGTTCATCGTCCGCCACCCGCAGGTCTGCCACTGGCGGGGGTGCGGGCCTGGCGACGAGTTTGGCGGTCATGATCCCGGGCGGCGAGGACGGATGCGGCACCGGCGTCCACGACAGCGTCAACAGCACGACGGCACCCAGGTGCAACAGCAAGGCCAGGGCCAGGCACCCGCCCGTTTGCCGCCACCGGTGGCGCCGGAAGCCGACGCACTGCGTGCCGCTGTCCGCACTGCGCTGCGAAGCATGCGCGCGTCCGCCGGACCTCGCCGATACGCGATGCAGTCGAATCGACACCATGCATGCCGTGATGAACGATGCGCGATCCTAGCATCCGCTTGCGGCACGATGTCCGGGATGCAGGCGACTGCGAGGTTCGCCTGTCCCCTGATCGTCTTCGCCATCGACGCCATCGGCGCCATCGCCGGCGTCCGCACTGACGCGGATCCCATCATCGTCCGTCCGGGCGTCGTCGCTTGCCGCTTCCGGCTGGCCGGGCGCAAGCCTCGCTTCCCGGAAAAGCCGCATCCGACGCCGATGCAATGCGACAAATGTGGCCCTCGATCGTCGAGGAGCAGCCGATCCAGGCCGTCTACCAGGCGCGCACCATCCGCCGTATCCCGGTGGTCGAAATGCAAATCACCGAACGATGACGCGAGGCACACGCCGCCTCGCCGCGGCACCTCGTGCTCCCGTGAGTTGCGTGAATGTGCATTCGGGCCACGCGAACCCTGTTCGAGGACATCCACGGGTCACGACGCGATTTCCGATCTTCTACCGCCCGGACTACGTCCCCTTCGCGGTCACTGGACCGTCGATCGAAAACCCGCGGTACCCCGCCTCCGCCGCCGCATCGATCTCGCGGAAGTACTTCGGCGCACCGCCGAAGTAGAACAGCGGGCCGGTGGCCTTGCCCGGGACGTTGGCGCCGACGTAGTAGGAGCGGACCGTCTCGGCGCCCGGCAGCAGGGTGGCGTTGAACAGCTCCTGTACGCGTTGCCCCCACTGCTCCATCGCGCCCGGCCGCGGCTCGATGCGGTCCTTTCCATGCGAACGCAGATGATCCAGCGTCCGGCCGATCCATTGCGCCTTGTGCTCGATGAGAACCGGGAAGTTGAGGATCGGCGAATGCGGGCCGGCGAGGATGAACAGGTTCGGAAAACCCTCGATCCCCAGGCCCAGGTAGGTCCGTGCGCCTGACGCCCATTCCTCGGCCAGGCATCGCCCGTCGCGGCCGCGGATCGACATGCGGGTCAGCGCGCCGGTGCCGGCGTCGAAGCCCAGCGCCAGGATCAGCATGTCGAGCGCGTGTTCCGTTCCATCCGCCAGGCGCAAGCCGCGCGCGGTGATCTCCTCGATCGGGTTGCCCCGAATCGAGACCAGCTCCACGTTGGCGCGATTGTAGGTCTCGTAGTAGTGGTGCCCGAGCGGGATGCGCTTGGCACCGATCGGGTGATCCTTTGGACACAGCCGTTCGGCCGTGGCCGGATCGTCGACGATGGTGCGGATCTTGTTGCGCACGAATTCCGCCGCCACCGCGTTCGACCGCCGGTCGGCGGTCAGGTCGTCGAGGGTCTCGAAGATGAAGCGAAAGCCGCCGCGCTCCCAGCCGGCCTCGAGGATCCGCTGGTGTTCGGCCGGCGTGACGTTGTCGATCCGGCGTCCCGAGCGTTCGATCGGAAACGCGAAGACCTGCTTGCGGCACAGCTTCCAGATATCGCCGTAACGGGCCTTGATCGCCGCGCGCTGATGCGCTTCAAGCGGATGGTTGCGACTGGGGATCACGTAGGTGGGCGTGCGCTGGAACACCGTCAGGTGCGCGGCGGTGTGCGCCACTTCGGGAATGATCTGCACCGCCGTGGCGCCGGTGCCGACCACACCGACCCGCTTGCCCACGAACGACACCGGCTCCTGCGGCCAGCGCTGGCTGTGATGGACCTCGCCCTGGAAGCGCTCCATCCCCGGGAACGCCGGCTCGCAGGGCACGGAGAAGTTTCCGGTGGCCGCAACGAGATAGGTGCAGCGCAGCCGTCCCCCGCCCTGGGTGGTGAGCAGCCAGCGATTCGAGGCCTCGTCGTAGTCCGCAGCGTCGACGCGCGTGCCGAGCTGGATATCGCGGCGCAGATCGAAGCGATCGGCGACATGCCGAAGATAGGCATGCACCTCCGGCTGTGCGGGAAACCGCGCCGGCCAATCCCAGTCCTGCTGCAGCTGCTGGTCGAAGGAAAAGCAGTACACCCAGGCTTCGCTGTCAGTGCGGGCACCCGGATAGCGGTTCCAGTACCAGGTGCCGCCGACATCGGCGCCGGCCTCCAGGACCCGCACGGAGAAGCCGCGCCCACGCAGTTCGTGCAGAAGCCGCAGGCCGCCGAAGCCCGCCCCGATCACCAGGACGTCGTATTCGGGAACCGCTTCCGGAGGCGCGGCTTGATCTGCGGCAAGGATCGGGCTCACTGCTCTCCTCGGCACGGGCGCGGAGCGGCCGATCCACTGTACAGGCTGTCGCGCGGGGCGCCCACGTTGCCCGGCCATGGGCACGCGAGTAGGCTCGGGCGGCGGTATGCCACAGGCCAATCGATTTACCACGCGACAAATCGAGGAGGTGCCCGTGAACGAGACCACTCCTGGCGTCCTGCTGGTCATGGGGCACATGCACGAGGGCATGAGCGACCACGACTTCATGCATGCCGAGATGGACATGGCCATCAAGGCTGAGAGCATGGGGTACTCCGCGGTGTGGTGCGTCGAGCACCACTTCGATCGCGCCTACTCGATGTGCCCCGACAACTTCGTCTACCTCAGTTACCTGGCGGCGAAGACCGAGCGCATCAAGATCGGCATCGGCGCCTGCATCCTCCCCTGGAACGATCCGCTGCGCGTGATCGAGAAGGTCAACCTGCTGGACATCATGAGCAAGGGCCGGCTGCTGCTCGGCCTCGGCCGTGGCCTGTCGCGCATGGAGTACGCGGGCTTCGGCATCGACATGAACGAGGCACGTGATCGCTGGACCGAGTCCTACGCGATGATCTCCTCGGCACAGAAGACCGGCTTCATCGAGGGCGACGGTCGCTTCTGGAAGCAGCCGCGCACCGAGATCGCGCCGTTCTCGGGCATCCCGCTCGAAGGACGTACCACCGAGATCGCCATGTCGGCGGAGTCGCAGATCATGGCCGCGAAGCTGGGCCTGCGGATGGCCACCTTCGTCGTCAGCCCGATGGACGTCATGGCGCCGCAGCTGCACACGTACCGCGAGGTCTACGAGGAAACGCACGGCCGGCAGGCGCCACCGCCGATGGTCTGCGACATGATCACCATCCACGAGGACGAGGAAGAGGCGCTGAGACTGCACCGCGAAGCGGTGGGCGCCTACTTCTTTTCGCTCATCAAGCATTACGAGCTGGCCGGCAACCACTTCAAGGACATCAAGGGCTACGAGTCCTACGACGCGATGGCCGGCATGTTCAAGGCCGCGGGCATGGATCGCGCCGCCGAGGCCTACGTGCAGTCCAACCTGTACGGCACGCCCCGGACCATCGTCGAGAAGATCCGCGCGAACTACGAGGTGGCCGGCGACTACGACATGTCGGCGATCTTCTCGATCGGCGCACGGCCCTATGACCAGGTCGAGTCGATGATGCGCACGTTCGCACAGCGGATCACGCCGGAGATCGTGAAGATGCGCTCGA
>CAMLNE010000241.1 GCA_946481265.1 uncultured Panacagrimonas sp.
GGGGTCGGACGCTCGTGGTAGGACAGGGCGGCTTCGCGCAGTTCTTCGCGGACTTTCACTGAGAGCGGCACCAAAAGGGGGCTGAACGGGCGCGTATCCTGCCATGCGAGGCACCCTGCACGGCATGACGGCACGTGCAGAAGCACGCCTGACCGCTTCGGCCGACGGCGGCACACTGCGCGCATGTCGATCATCGACTGGCCCGCAATCGAGCGTCCACGCGAGAAACTGCTTTCGCGGGGACCGGCCGCGCTGTCGGATCCGGAACTGCTCGCGATCTTCCTGCGCACCGGCGTCAGCGGCCGCAGCGCGGTGGACCTGGCGCGCGAGCTGCTCGCGCGTTTCGGCAACCTGCGCGCACTGGTCGGCGCCGGGCCGGCGCAGTTCTGCGAATCGCGCGGTCTGGGCCAGGCCAAGTACGCGCAACTGCAGGCAGCCATGGAAATCGGCCGTCGCGTGCTGGCACAGGACCTGGCATCGCGCGACGTGCTGTCGGATCCGGCCGCGACGCGGCGCTACCTTTCAGCCTGGCTGCGCGACCGCGACCGCGAGGTCTTTGCGGCCCTGTTCCTCGACAGCCAGCACCGCGTGCGCGCGGCCGAGGAGCTCGCGCAGGGCACCCTGGATGCCGCCAGCGTCTATCCGCGCGAGGTGGTCAAGCGAGCGCTGGCACTGGGTGCCGCGGCCGTGATCTTCGCGCACAACCATCCCAGCGGCGTCGCCGAGCCGTCCGCTGCCGACCGCCTGCTGACCGAACGCCTGAAGCAGGCACTGGCCCTGGTGGACATCCGCGTGCTCGACCATTTCGTGGTCGGCGAAGGTGTGCCCACCAGCTTTGCGGAGCGCGGTTGGCTGTAGCCCGCTCCTTGTCTGCGGGCGGGGCCCGCCCTGCGACACGCCTCGAAGGAGCGGTCGCCGCGAGGAAGCCCGCCGTCAGTCTCTGACGGCGGGCCCTGGCTGGGTGCTACGGCTTGGGTGCTACGGTTTCTGCGTGGCGGCGGCCTTGCCCGGCTGGGAAGGGGCCGTCGATCCCACCGCGGCGCCGCCGCGGTCGGTCCAGCTCCATGCCAGCGTCGACCTGGCCTCGCCGGTGAAATCGCCCATCACGGTGGAGTTGCCATCCAGCGGCATGTTCAGCGGCAGCACCGCCTTCGCCTCGCCGGACAGGTCCGCGTGGCGCAGGGTTTCGTTGACCCAGCCCTGCAGCGGCGGCGGGATCGGCAGGCTGTCCTCGCTCTCGCGGGTCTTGCCGAACTCGGTGCGCGTCACCTTGCCGTGCGCCTCGGGAATGTAGGTGTTCTCCACGTACATGCGGTTCTCGAGGGTGTCGACCACCACGGTGAAATAGCTGCACAGCGACTTGCGATCCACCTCGCTGCCGTTCGAGTCGCCGTCGTAGGTCAGCGAGTACGGGAAGATCTTGTCCTTCTTGCGCCCGTAGGCGGTTTCACCGCTGGCCGTGTACTTGTGCACCGAGTGGATGGTGTTGGTGCAGCCCGGGTAGCCGAAGAAGAACCGGTAGCGCGGCGTGCCTTCGAACAGCTGGCTGTTGTCCGGCTCGACCGCGGCCGCCATGAGTTCGGCGAACTTCACTCCGGTCTCGGACATGCAGACACTGTCGCCCTTGCATTCGTAGTTGGCCTTCTGCGCCTTCTGCGACAGGTCTTGCATCAGCGTGGGCGATTTCGGGTCCACGCCCATGGCGCGCAGCTTCTGCGCGCCTTGCTGGCGCAGGTACTCGGTCTTGATCGCCATGCGCGTGTTGACGTCCGGATCGAGCAGGTTGGCGGCGTACAGCTTGCCGTCCGAGCGCAGGGTGGTGGAGAAGTCGTAGGACTGCGTGGTGGTGGCCTTGGACCACTGCAGGGCGTTCTTCCAGTCCTGCTTGCCGTCCACCGTGATGGAGATCGACAGCTTGCGCTCCACCGGGGCGGCCGAGGCCATGCCAACGCCCAGCGTGCACAGCAGGACGACGGACAGCGCGGTACTGGACCAGCGGGACAGGAAACGGCTCATGCCTTCTTTCTCCTTGGGGACAGCGAGACCTTGGATTGCGCGGTCCTGCTTTTGTTCAACGCCGCGGCCCCGTTCGTCTGCTGCCGAACGGCGAGATGCTGCTTGAGAAAATGACCGGTGTGGGAGCCGGCGGTCATGGCGACCTCCTCGGGCGTCCCGGCCGCCAGCACCCGGCCGCCGCCAGAGCCGCCTTCCGGCCCCAGGTCGATGATCCAGTCGGCGCGTTTGATGACGTCCAGGTTGTGCTCGATGATCACCACGGTATTGCCGTGCTCGCGCAGACGCTCCAGTACCCGCAGCAGCTGCGCGACGTCGTGGAAATGCAGGCCGGTGGTGGGTTCATCGAGTATGTACAGGGTCTGGCCCGTATCCCGACGCGACAATTCCTTCGAAAGCTTCACGCGCTGCGCCTCGCCGCCCGACAGCGTGGTCGCGTTCTGCCCCAGCGTGATGTAGCTCAGGCCCACGTCCATCAGGGTTTCGAGCTTGCGCGCCAGGGCCGGCACCGCCTTGAAGAAGGCCAGGCCCTCCTCCACGGTCATGCCCAGCACCTGGTCGATGGTCTTGCCCTTGTAGCGGATCTCCAGCGTCTCTCGGTTGTAGCGGCGGCCCTTGCAGGTGTCGCACGTAACGTAGACGTCGGGCAGGAAGTGCATCTCGACCTTGATCAGGCCGTCGCCTTCGCAGGCCTCGCAGCGCCCACCCTTGACGTTGAAGGAGAAGCGGCCGGGCTCGTAGCCGCGCACGCGCGACTCCGGCACCTGGGCGAACAGTTCGCGGATGGGCGTGAACAGCCCGGTGTAGGTTGCCGGGTTGCTGCGCGGCGTGCGTCCGATCGGCGCCTGGTTGATGTCGATCACCTTGTCGAGATGGTCACGCAGCCCCTCGATGCGATCGCACTCGGCGTGGCGCGTGGCCGCGCCGTTGAGATCGTGCGCCGCGATGCCGTACAGCGTGTCGTTGATCAGCGTGGACTTGCCCGAGCCGGACACGCCGGTCACGCAGGTCATCAGGCCGACCGGGATCTCGACCGTCACGTTCTGCAGATTGTTGCCGCGCGCACCGTGGATGGTGATGTGCTTGCCGGGCCGGCGCACCGCGCGCTGTTCCGGGACCGGAATGCCCTCGGCGCCGGAAAGATAGCGGCCGGTGATCGACTCCGGCGCCTTCTCGAGGTCCTCGACGCTGCCCTGCGCCACCACGCGACCGCCGTGCACGCCGGCACCGGGGCCGATGTCGATGACGTGATCGGCGCGACGGATCGCCTCCTCGTCGTGCTCGACCACGATCACCGAGTTGCCCAGATCGCGCAGGCGGAACAGCGTGGCCAGCAGGCGCTCGTTGTCGCGCTGGTGCAGGCCGATCGAGGGTTCGTCGAGCACGTACATCACGCCGACCAGGCCGGCGCCGATCTGCGAGGCCAGACGGATGCGCTGCGCCTCGCCACCGGACAGGGTCTCGGCGCTGCGCGCCAGGGTCAGGTAATCGAGTCCGACATTGTTGAGAAAGCCCAGGCGCGCGGAAATCTCCTTGAGGATCTTCTCCGCGATCTCGCCCTTGTGCCCCGGCAGCCTGAGCTTGGCGAACAAGGCGTCCGCATCCTTCACCGACAGTGCGGTCAGCGACGGCAGGGTGCGGTCGGCCACGAACACGTTGCGCGCGGCACGGTTCAGGCGCTGCCCATCGCACTCCGGGCACGGACGGTCCGCCAGGTAGCGCGCCAGTTCCTCGCGCACGGCCATCGACTCGGTCTCGCGGTAGCGCCGTTCGAGGTTGGGCAGGATGCCCTCGAAGCGGTGCACGCGCGTGACCGTCTTGCCGCGTTCGTCCGGGTATTCGAAGCTCAGCTTCTCTTCGCCGCTGCCCTGCAGGATCAGCGTACGCACCTTCTCGGGCAGCTTGTTCCAGGGCTTCTCGGGATCGAACTTGTAGTGCCGGGCCAGCGACTTGATGAAGTGCCAGTAGTAGGGGTTCTTCTTGTCCCAGGAGCGGATCGCGCCGGAGGCCAGCGAGAGTTCCGGATGCGCCACCACGCGATCGGGATCGAACACCTGCAGGTTGCCCAGGCCGTCGCACTTCTGGCAGGCGCCGTGCGGCGCGTTGAACGAGAACAGGCGCGGCTCGAGCTCCTCCAGCGAGTAGCCGCAGTGCGGGCAGCTCATGCGGTTGGAGAACAGCAGTTCCGCAGGCGCGCGGGAAGCCGACGGCGGGGCACCATCGCCGGCGGCCGCGGCGGCCTTGTTCGCGGCGTCAGCCTTTGGGTCTGCGGGCCTTCCGTGCGGCGCGACCATCACCAGCCCGCCGCTGAGCTTCAGCGCCGTCTCGAAGGACTCGGCCAGGCGCTGCTGGATGTCCGGCCGCACCTTGAAGCGGTCGACGACCACGTCCACGTCGTGCTTGAGCTTGCGGTTGAGCGCGGGGACTTCCTCCAGCTCGTAGACCCGCCCATCGACGCGCGCGCGCACGAAACCCTGGGCGCGCATCTGCTCGAACCACTCGGCATGCTCGCCCTTGCGGCCGCGCACGACCGGGGCCAGCAGCATCCAGGCCGAATGCTCCGGCTGGGTCAGCACCTGGTCGACCATCTGCCCGACCGACTGCGCCTCGAGCGTGACCCCGTGGTCCGGACAGCGCGCCGTGCCCACGCGCGCGAACAGCAGGCGCAGGTAGTCGTAGATCTCGGTGACGGTGCCGACGGTGGAACGCGGATTGTGCGAGGTGGACTTCTGCTCGATCGAGATGGCCGGCGACAGGCCCTCGATGGCGTCGACGTCCGGCTTTTCCATCTGGCCGAGGAACTGGCGCGCGTACGCGGACAGCGACTCGACATAGCGGCGCTGTCCCTCCGCGTAGAGCGTGTCGAAGGCCAGCGAGGACTTGCCGGAGCCCGACAGGCCGGTGATCACCACCAGCTTGTCGCGCGGCAGATCGAGCGAGACGTTCTTGAGGTTGTGCGTGCGCGCGCCGCGAATGCGGATGGAATCCATGGACCGGGAGATGGAGAAGCCGAACGAGCGCGGGGGAGAGCCGCGGGAACTCGGTACTATATGGAGCCGGTCCGCCGCGCTTCAAAGTATCCAGTACCCGCTCCCGGCGCCGAAGCTGCATCGCGGGCCCGTTCTTGTCCGCCTCGCTCCTCGCCGCACCCGACTTCTCCACCGCATGAACGCTCTCGAATGGTGCGCCGCCGGCGCTCCCGGTCGCATCGCCGACCGCGCTCCCGACAGCGGCGCCCTGCCGTCGCCCATGCTTCGTCCATGAATGCACTCGAATGGCGTGCCGTCCTCAGCCTGGGCCTGGTCTACGCCCTGCGAATGGTCGGCATGTTCATGATTCTGCCCGTCTTCGCGCTGTATGCGCGCGACCTGCCGGGCGGTGCCACCCCGATCGCCATCGGCCTGGCCATCGGGGTCTATGGCCTGGCGCAGGCGCTCCTGCAGGTCCCGCTGGGCCTGCTGTCGGACCGCATCGGGCGCAAGCCGGTGATCTTCATCGGCATGGGCATCTTCGCCCTCGGAAGCCTGGTGGCGGGCTTCGCCCAGGACATCGAGACGGTCACGCTCGGTCGCCTGCTGCAGGGGGCGGGCGCCGTGTCCTCGGCCGTCGCCGCGCTGCTGGCCGATGTCACCCGCGACCAGGTCCGCACCACGGCCATGGCCATCCTCGGTGCCGGCATGGGCCTGGCCTTCATCCTGGCCATCGTGGCGGGGCCGATCGTGTCCAGCTGGATCGGCGTCAACGGCATCTTTTTCCTCACCGCCGGCCTGGCCCTGCTGACCCTGCCGGTGGTCGCCTTCGGCGTCCCCACGCCGAGCCTGCCCGTGGCGCATGCCGGCGGGTTCCGCGAGGTGCTGGGGAACCCGGAACTGCTGCGCCTGAACGCCGGCATCTTCCTGCTGCATGCCCTGATGACGGCCTTGTTCACCGTCGTGCCCGTCGCCATCCACGACACCCTGGAGCTGGCCAGCGAGCAGCACTGGCGGGTCTACCTGCCGGTCCTGGTGCTGTCGATCCTGCCGGTGTTCCCGCTGATCCGCACCGCCGAGAGCAGCGGCCATGCACGCCTCGTGTTCCGCGGCGCGGTGACCCTGCTCGGCGGCTCAATGGCGCTGGCCGCCTTCGGCCACCTGCAGCCGGCGCTGCTGCTGCTTGCCCTGCTGCTGTTCTTCGTCGCCTTCAACTACCTGGAGGGCGCCCTGCCCTCGATGATCTCGCGCCGCGCACCGGCCGCGCGCCGCGGCGCGGCACTGGGCGTGTACGCCACCTCGCAGTTCCTGGGCGCATTCGCCGGCGGCGCGATCGGCGGATTCGCGCAGTCGCACTTCGGGCTTTCGGGTGCTTTCATCGCCTGCACCCTCCTGCCTATGATCTGGCTCCTCATTCCTGCCGGCGCGGCGCTCGACAAGCGCGGCGCGCCCGCGCTCAAACCCCATTCCTGACACTTTCCAAGAGGACACCGCCATGGCCCGCGGCATCAACAAAGTCATCCTGATCGGCAACCTCGGCAAGGATCCCGAGACCAAGACCTTCGCCAACGGCGGTTCGGTCACCAATGCCACGCTGGCCACATCCGAGAGCTGGAAGGGCAAGGACGGGCAGCAGCAGGAACACACCGAGTGGCACAACCTGGTCTTCAACGACAAGCTCGGCGAGAT
>CAMLNE010000242.1 GCA_946481265.1 uncultured Panacagrimonas sp.
GATCGCGGCGAGGCGGCGATCGCCCACCACCAGGTCGTGCTCGGTGCCGCCCTTGCCGCGAAAGCGCAGCAGCAGGCGATCGCCGCGGAAGGCGGCGTGGCGATTGCGCAGCGTGGTCAGGCCGTAGCTGTGGTTGTCGCGCTCGTAGGCCTTGTTGCCGATGCGCAGGCGGGTGGCGTCGAGCAAGGCCACGACCAGTGCCAGCACCTTGTCGCGCGACAGGCCGGGCACGGCCAGGTCGCTGCGCACGCGGCGGCGGATCGCGGGCAGGGTGGTGCCGAACTCGATCATGCGATCGAACTTGTGATGGTCGCGCGTCGCGCGCCATGCAGGGTGATAGCGGTACTGCTTGCGGCCGCGCGCGTCGCGCCCGGTGGCCTGCAGGTGGCTGCGCGGATCCGCGCTGATCCAGACCTCGCTGTAGGCCGGCGGGATGGCCAGGCCCTGGATGCGCCGCAAGGTTGCGGCATGCCGCACCGGGCGACCCCGCGCGTCGCGATATCGGAACGTGCCGGGTGTGCCCTCGCGGCGGATGCCGGGGCGGTCATCGCCGCCATGGCGCAGTCCCGCGCTGCGCGCGGCCCGCAGCGCGGCGCGCACACGACGCGAGGCGTTCACCGGCGCGGCGCGCTTCGGCATCGCGGGCACAGCCATTGCGCGTCCGGCATGACCTCATTGCCACGGGACAAACCATGAACGATCTCCGGATTCCAAGCGCGACGCTGGTCGTCGTCAGCGACGGCAACCGCGCGCTGTTTCTTCGCAATCGCGGCAGTGCGCAGCTTCCCGACCTGGTGGTGGAAAGCCAGATCGAGCAGGACAATCCGCCGACGCGCGAGCAGGGCAGCGACCGGCCCGGCCGGCGCATGGGACCGGGCGGCTCGCAGCGCGGTGCCATCGAACAGACCGACCTGCACACGCTCGAGGAGGCGCGCTTCTCCGCCGCCCTGGCCGACCGCCTGTATCGCAACCCGCCGACGGGCGCCTTCGAGCACCTGATCCTGGTCGCGCCGCCCACCGCCCTCGGTCACCTGCGGCGGCATCTGCACGAGTCCGTTTCGCAACGCGTCCTGGCCGAGATTCCCAAGACGCTCACCCAGCACGGCGTGAGCGATATCCAGAAGGTGCTCACCACGCATTGAGGCGGTCGTCCGCTCAGGCAGGCGGCACGGCCCCGGTCGCATCGCGGTTGGCGACATCGAGCAGCACGTCGGCGTGGCAGGGCTTGTCGAGATCGCACCAGCAGCCCAGGTCCTTGCCGCGCAGCTCGTCGAGACGGTCGAGCAGCGCCCGGCCCTGGCGGTCGTGCAGTTCGCCGTTGAGCAGCGCCGCCCGGTAATGCGCAACTGCGGTGGCCGGGTCCAGTGCACCGTGCGCCTTGCCGCCCACGCGCCAGGGGTTGCCCCATACGGTGGGTCGCCCGACGTAGACCACGCCCTCGGGCTTGCGCCAGCCGGCGTTCCTGCGGAACTGCACGCGTCGGGGCACGATCGCCTCACCTGGGTCCATGCGCGACGCGGCGTTCGCGCTGCGAGGGAAGGGTTCGTGGAGGACGCATGCCTTGGCTCCTTTGAAGAGGGCGGGGACCGCGATGGCAAAGCTCGTGCCCATCATGCCGCGTCTGGCGGACAGCGATGCCGGCGGGAACGGTTTCTGCGCGACCTTCCGCCCGCTCCCTCTCTCACATGGCGCTCGCTGCGCTGCTCAAGGAGAAGCACATGCGTTTCCAGATCCTGCCCATGGCGTCCCGGCCTTCGCGGTATGCGGTGCCGCTTGCCGCGATGCTGTTCAGCATGGCGATGTGCACTGCGCAGGCGGCGTCGGAGGGAATCCGCATCCCGATGAAGAAGGTCACGGCCGACGGCATCGGTGCGGATATCGGCGAGGTGCGGGTGAGCGACACGCCCCACGGTGCGCTGTTCACGCCCGCGCTCGAGGGCCTGCCGCCGGGCCTGCACGGCTTTCACGTGCACGAGAAGCCGGACTGCGCGTCCGCACCCAAGGACGGCAAGCCGAGCGCGGCGGCAGCCGCGGGCGGACATTACGACCCGGACGACAGCGGTCAGCACGGCGCACCCTGGGACGAGGGCCACCGCGGCGACCTGCCGGCGCTCTACGTGGATGCGTCCGGACGCGCGACGCAGCCCGTGCTCGCGCCCCGCCTGAAGGCCCGCGAGGTCGGTGGTCGCGCGCTGATGATCCACGCTGGCGGCGACAATCATTCGGATCATCCGAAGCCGCTGGGTGGCGGCGCCGGTCGCATCGCCTGCGGTGCGGCAGGCTGAGCTCCGCTACCTCTGCATCCCTGCTGCCAGGAGACATTCATGAACCCCAAGCTGCTGGTGCTGTATTACTCGACGTACGGGCACGTGGAGGCCCTGGCCAAGGCCGTCGCGGAGGGCGCGCGCGAGGCGGGTGCCAAGGTCGACATCCGTCGCGTTGCGGAAACCGTGCTGGAGGAGGTGGCGCGCAGAAGTCACTTCAAGCTGGACCAGGACGCCGCACTGGCGAAGGTGGACGAACTCGCGCACTACGACGCCATCGTCATTGGCGCGCCGACGCGCTATGGGCGCATGCCCTCGCAGATGGCCGCCTTCCTCGACCAGACCGGCGGGCTGTGGGCCAGCGGCGCCCTGGTCGGCAAGGTCGGCTCGGCGTTCACGTCCAGCGCCACGCAGCACAGCGGCCAGGAAACCACGCTGTTTTCGATCATCACGAACCTGTTGCACTTCGGCATGGTGATCGCGGGTCTGCCGTACGCCTTCCAGGGCCAGATGAGGCTGGACGAGATCACCGGCGGCGCGCCCTACGGTGCGACCACGATTGCCGGCGGCAAGGGCGAGCGCCAGCCCAGCGCGAACGAGCTCGACGGTGCGCGCTTCCAGGGCCGCACCGTAGCCGAAGTGGCGGCCCGCCTGCTGCGCGGCGCAGGCGCCTGACCATCGGAAGAAACCGGCGCCGATGCGAGCGCCGGTGTACCCGCAGCCGTGCCGCGAGACGCGCCGCGTGCGCAACGCGGAGCGCGCCACGCACGGCGGGCCGGACGGCTGCGGTTGGCTCAGCCCGGAGTCTTCCGACGCGGCCCCGATGAGGCCCTAATGTGCGCTGCGCGGCGGCACGGTCCCGGCCGAAGAACCCCTGCCGGGACGCTCGCCGGTGTCGGACCCCTTCGAGCCCATGCGCGTGTCGCTGCCCGCATCCGCTTCGCGGCTGGCGTCGGCGCGCTCGCGTGTGATGCGGATGCGGTTGTCGACGTCGTTGACGCCGATGCACTCCTCGCAGATGTCCTCGATGCGATGCTTCATGCGCCGGTCAGGCACGCTGCCTTCCAGGACGATGGTGCCGTTGCGGGCCTCGACGCTGACTTCGCTCACGTCGATGTCGCTGCTGTGGCACAGGCGCTCGCAGACGTCGTCCTTGATGCGCTCGTCGGAACGGACGTAGCCCTTGGGCGTGCGGCCGCGCCAGCGTGGGCCGCGCGGCGCCTCGCTGCGCCAGCCCGGCTGGCTGCCCCAGTTGCTGCCGCTCCAGTTCTGCTCGCCGCCGCGTGCGCTGTCGTCCATGCCGTAGCCGCCCAGCTCGCTGCCGGACGGAATGCCGTAGCCGCCGTACACGCCTCCACCGCGTGGTGGCGGGGAGCGATCGAATGCGGCCGCGCCACCCGACCGGCCCGGGCCAGGGTCGCGCATCGGGTCGAAATGGCGCACGGGGCTGCCATAGCCGGAGCCGCCGCGCGCATGGCGCGCGCCGCGACCGCCCGGGAAGGGAGCGTCCTCGGCGAAGCGTGCGCGCGCCGAGTCCTCCGCGCCACGGCCGCGACCCGTCCGGTGCTCGTCGCCCTCGGAATAGCCGAAGCGGTCTTCGTCCCAGACGCTGGCGCGCGACCAGTCGCTCTGCCCGCGCGGTTCGTAGGTGCCGCCGTAGCCGGTGTCGCTGTAGCCGCCGAAGCGGTCGGCCGAGGCGCGCGCGGCGTAGGGTTCCTCCCGCCAGTCCAGGTCGCGGTCGGTAGGCCAGCCCGGCCCGTCGTGATGGCTGCCGCGGTGCAGGCGCTCGGAGAACGCCTGGCGCTCCTCGCGCGCCCGGCGCTGCCGGGCGTCGTGATCCTGCTCGAAATATCGTCTGTGGTTCATGGGCACTCCAGTGATTCGGATCGGGGTGCGAGCGCGCTTTTGGCGTGCCGATCGCATCCGCCGCTCGCAGGTCTCGTGCTGAAGCGAGCAACCCGCATGCCGCAGGCGCGTCCTGAGGCGCAAGCGACGGGAACACAATCTGCGCCGCGTCCGCAGGCTTATTCGAATCATTCAGGAGACAGCGTGATCGCGCAGTTGCGAAGCCTCGTGATGCTGGCCCCGCTGTTGCTGCTGGGCGCCTGCGCCGATCCGGCGCGGCTGTCGGTCACCGACGGCACCGGCCCCGCGCCGCGCCTGCCCGAACCCGAGCGGTCGCTGTTGCCGGCGGTCGACATTGCGCCGGCTATCGGCTGGGCCGAAGGCGCCGCCCCCGTGCCGGCCGCCGGCCTGTCGGTGAACGCATTCGCCGGCGGGCTCGACCATCCGCGCTGGATCCACGTGCTGGGCAACGGCGACGTGCTGGTGGCGGAAACCAATGCGCCGTCGAAGGCCGACGGCCCGAAGGGAATCCGCGAGCGGGTGATGGCGATCGTGATGAAGCGAGCCGGCGCGGGCGTGCCCAGCGCAGACCGGATCACCCTGCTGCGCGATGTCGACGGCGACGGTGTGGCGGATCACCGCGAGACCTTCCTGGAGCACCTGCATTCACCGTTCGGCATGGCGCAGGTCGGCAACTTCTTCTATGTGGCCGAGGCCGACGCCCTGGTGCGCTTCGCTCTTGCCGAGGGCGGCCTGCCCGATCCGGCAACGCGCACGGTCATCACGGCGCTGCCGGGCGGTCCGCGCAACCATCACTGGACCAAGAGCCTCATCGCCTCGCCCGACGGCACTCGGCTGTACGTGGGCGTGGGCTCGAACAGCAACGTGGCCGAGAACGGCCTGGAGGAGGAAAAGGATCGCGCAGCGGTCCTGGAGATCGAGGTGGACAGCGGGCGGCGGCGCATCTATGCCGATGGCCTGCGCAATCCGGTCGGCATGGCCTGGGAACCGCAGACCGGTGCGCTATGGGTGGCGGTCAACGAACGCGACGAGCTGGGGCCCGACCTGGTGCCCGACTACATGACGGCGCTGCGCGAGGGCGGCTTCTACGGCTGGCCGTGGAGTTATTACGGCGCCCATGTCGATGCGCGCGTGCAGCCGGCACGGCCGGACAAGGTGGCGCAGGCCCTGGTGCCGGACTACGCGCTGGGTCCGCACACCGCTTCGTTGGGCCTGGCCCATTCGCAGGGCGCCCGGCTGCCGCCCGCTTATGCGCAGGGCATGTTCGTGGGCCAGCACGGCTCCTGGAACCGCCGGCCGCCGAGCGGCTACAAGGTGATCTTCGTGCGCTTCGAGCAGGGTCGGCCCGCCGGTCCGCCGCGTGACGTGCTTACCGGCTTCCTCGACGAGGAGGGCAGGGCCCAGGGGCGCCCGGTCGGCGTGGCGATCGGTGCGCAGGGCGCGCTGCTGGTCGCGGACGACGTCGGCAACCGCATCTGGCGCGTCAGCAGCGCGACCCCGTAGCGGCCGGCGGCGACGATCCCGCACGCCCGCGGCCGGGCGCTGCGCTTCGCGTGGATGGGTGCCGTCAACCTGAACGAAGCCCGCGGGCGGGCCCGAACAGGAGGGCGGCGAAATCGTGATGGGGCGAGCATGCCCGCCGGGCAAGTCGGCCTGATGACACCGGCCGCGTCCGCCACCGCTGCCATCAATTGAACAGCACGACCTTTCGACAGGCTTCACGCTTCTGATCGAACAGCTCGTAACCCTGTACCGCGTCGGCCAGCGGCAGCCGGTGCGTGATGATGGCGGCCGGGTCCAACTCGCCGCGCTGGATCATGCCGAGCAGTTCGGGCATGTACTTCTGCACGTGCGTCTGTCCCATGCGGAAGCTCAGGCCCTTGTCGAAGGCGTCGCCGAACAGGAAGGCGTGGATCTGCCCGGCGTAGACACCCGGCACGCTCACCGTACCGCCGCGCCGCGTGACCGCGATCGCCTGGCGCAGCACGGCGCCGCTGGAATCCTCGAGCTTCAGGCTGGTGAGCGTGGTGTCCAGCGCGCTGCCCTTGGCCTCGAAGCCGACGGCGTCGATCGACGCATCCACGCCACGATAGTCGGTGGCATCGATGATGAACTCGGCCGGGTCGTCGATGCGGTCGAAGTTCACCGGCACCACGCCGTAGCAGCGCTCGGCGAAGGCCAGGCGCGCGTCGTGATGGTCGATCATGTAGATGCATTCGATGCCGCGCATGCGCGCACAGGCGGCGGCCATCAGGCCCACCGGCCCGGCGCCGAAGATGGCCAGGCTGCAACCCGGATCGGTGCCGGTGTTGAGCACGGCCTGGTAACCGGTGGGCAGGATGTCGGAGAGGAACAGCACCTGCTCGTCGCCGAGTTCCGAGTCGGGCAGCTTGAGCGGACCGGTATTGGCGCAGGGCACGCGCACGAACTCGGCCTGTCCACCCGGATAGCCGCCGTACAGGTGCGAGTAGCCGAACATGCCGGCGCCGGAGCGGATGTTGCGGCGCTTCACGATCGCGCCGCTGTCCAGATTGGT
>CAMLNE010000243.1 GCA_946481265.1 uncultured Panacagrimonas sp.
CTTCGGCGCGATCGGCGGCTGGGAAGGCTACAAGCACTGGCGTGACGGCCGTGCCGCGACGGCCTCGCAGATGTACGAGGAGCTCAAGCAGAACATCGAGAGCGGGAAGACGGCCGAGGCCGATCCGATTCTCGAACGCCTCAAGTCGGATTTCTCGGGTACGCCCTACGCGGCGGCGGCGGCGCTGGTTGCCGCGCAGGTTGCGGTCGAGGACGCCAGCTACGAGGTGGCCGCGGCCAACCTGGCATGGGTGGTCGAGAATTCCTCGGACGAGGGCTTGGTGCAGGTGGCGCGGCTGCGCCACGCACGCGTGCTGCTGGCACAGGACAAGCCGGACGAGGCCTTGCGCGCGCTCGAGCAGAAGGATGCCGGCAGCTTCACCAGCCTGTCCGAGGAGCTGCGCGGCGACATCCAGCTCGCCAAGGGCGACCGCAAGGCAGCCCGCAGCGCGTACGAGAAGGCCTTGGCCGCCGCCGAAACCGGCGCCACCAACAAGACCCTGCTGCAGCAGAAGCTGGACGACCTCGGCGAAGTCAATCCCTCATGAATACATGCTTGCTGGCAAGAAACCTGGCACTGGCCGCGCTCGTTGCCGGGGCCGTGGCCTGTGGCGGCAAGAGCACGGTGCGCGAACCCACCGAGCTCACCTCGATCGAGGAACCCGCACTGCGGCCGGTCATCGCCTGGAGCGCGCATTCCGGCAAGGGCAGCGGCGGCCGGGTCTCCGGCCTGCGCCTGAACCTGCAGCCCGAGGCCCTGTACGCGGCCGAGGTCGGCGGCGACGTCTACGCCTATGCGCGCGATACCGGCAAGCTGCTGTGGGAGAGCGCAACCGGCGCCCGCGTGATATCCGGTCCCAGCGTGTCGACCGACCAGGTGCTGGTCGGGACGCTGGATGCCGAGGTGATCGCGCTCCGGTGTGCCGACGGCGGCGAGCTGTGGCGCGGCAAGGCGTCCAGCGAGGTGATCGGGCCGCCGGCCGGCGAGGGCGAGATCGTGGTGGCGCGCAGCGTCGATGGCCGCGTGTACGGCCTGAGCGCTTCCGCCGGCACTCGCATCTGGACCTTCGACCGCGATGTACCCAACCTCGTGCTGCGCGGCAGCTCGGCCCCGCTGATGATCGGCGGCCGCGCGTACATCGGCATGGACAACGGCCGCGTCGCCAGCCTGCGCGTCAGCGACGGCATGCCGGTGTGGGAACAGGCCATCTCGGTGCCCAGTGGCCGTACCGAGCTCGAGCGCATCACCGACGTCGATGCCGACCTGCTCGACGGTCCGGACTGCATCGTCGCCGCGAGCTTCGGTGGCGAAGTGGCCTGTCTCGAAGCCGAGTCCGGCGAGGCCCTGTGGCGTCGTTCGATCCGCAGCTACGCGGGCATGGCCGCCTCCACGGACAAGCTCTTCGTCAGCGACGACACCGGCACGGTCTGGGGCCTGGACCTGTCCACCGGCGCCGCGGCGTGGAAGCAGGAAGGCCTGCTTTACCGCCGCCTGTCCGCCCCGGCGTTCTTCGATGGCTACGTGGTGGTGGGCGACCTGGAGGGCTACCTGCACTGGCTGGATCCTTCGACCGGTGCCTTCGTGGCGCGCCTGCGGGTCGGCTCGGATCCGATCGTGATGCCGCCGGTGGCGAGCGAGGACAAGCTGTACGTGATGAACGTCTCCGGCCGCATCGCGGCCATCGAATCACGCAAGCCGAAATAGGCACACACCCATCATGCAGAGCGGCCTGCCGGTCTTCGTCCTCGTGGGCCGCCCCAATGTCGGCAAGTCCACGCTGTTCAATCGTCTGACCGGCACGCGCGACGCGCTGGTCGCGGACTTCCCGGGCCTGACCCGCGATCGCCAGTACGGATTCGGCACGTTCGAGGATCGCCGCTTCGTGGTGGTCGATACCGGCGGCCTGATGCCCGAGTCGGCCGACCCGCTGGCGGCACTGGCCGAGGACCAGGCACAGATCGCGCTCGAGGACGCCGACCGCATCTTCTTCCTGACCGACGCGCAGAGCGGGCGGCAGGGCGCCGACGCCGACATTGCCAGGCTGCTGCGCCGCACCGGCAAGCCGATCCACCTGCTGGTCAACAAGGCAGAGGGCCGTGACCGGCCCGGCACTGTCGGCGACTTCTACGAACTGGGACTGGGCGAGCCGCTGCCCGTGTCCGCACAGCACGGTGACGGGATCGCGGCCTTCCTGCGCGAGATGCTCGAAGGCGTCGCCCCCAACATCGAATCCGCGCTGGGCGACGACGAGGTGCGGGTCGCCATCGTCGGCCGCCCGAACGTGGGCAAGTCCACCCTGGTCAACCGCCTGATCGGCGAGGAACGCGTGGTCGCGGCCGACCAGCCGGGCACCACGCGCGACGCCATCCGCGTGCCGTTCGAGTACGACGGCAAGCCCTTCGTGCTGATCGACACCGCCGGCGTGCGCCGCCGTTCGCGCATCGAGGAAGTGATCGAGAAGTTTTCCGTCATCAAGACGTTGCAGGCGATCGAGCAGGCCCATGTGGTGGTCGTGATGGTCGACGCCCAGCACGACATCGGCGAACAGGACGCGCGCCTGATGGGACTGGTCGCGGAGCGCGGGCGCGCCATGGTGCTGGCGGTGAACAAGTGGGATCACCTGGCTGCCGACGAACGCGACCAGGTGCGCTACCAGGTCACGCTGAAGATGCCCTACCTCGACTACGTGCCGGTGCATTTCATCGCGGCGCGCCACGGATCCGGGCTGGGCGAGCTGATGATCGACGTGCAGGAGGCCTTCCGGGGCGCCACCGTCGAGATGCCTACGCCCGAGCTCAACCGCATTCTCGAGCGCGCGCTCGAGGCGCATAACCCGCCGGCGGTGCTCGGTCGGCGCATCAAGCTGCGCTATGCGCACCAGGCGGGGCGCAACCCGCCGAAGATCCTCATCCACGGCAACCAGACCGACAAGCTGCCGGTGGCGTACCGTCGTTACCTTGCCAACGAGTTCCGCGCGGCGTTCAAGCTCAAGGGCGTGCCGTTGCAGGTCGCCTTCAAGACCGGCGACAACCCGTTCAAGGACAAAAAGAACGAGCTGACGCCGCGCCAGATCAAGAAGAAGCAGCGCACGGTCGATCGCTGGCGCTGAGGCGGTTCCCTTCGAGCGACGCCGGCCGGGGTCGCCGCTGTGAGATTCTCCTGTCATGTACAGCTACGTCCTGCTTGCGCATGTACTCGCCGCCACGGTCTGGACGGGGGGGCACCTGGTGCTCGCTCTGGCGGTACTGCCACGTGCGCTGAAGACGCGCGATCCGGCCATCCTGCGGGACTTCGAAGCCGGCTACGAGCGCATCGGCATGTCGGCGCTGGCGGTGCAGGTGGCGTCCGGCCTCTGGCTCGCATACACCTTCGTGCCCGATGTCTCCACGTGGTTCGCGCCGGTCAGCATGCAGAGCCGGCTCGTTGCGATGAAGCTCGCGCTGCTCGCGATCACGCTGCTGACGGCCCTGGAGGCGCGCTGGCGGATCATCCCGCATCTGAGCGCGGCCACACTGCCCGCCATGGCGCGCCGGGTCGTGGTGGTCACCGTGACCTCGGTCGGCTTCGTCGTGGTCGGTGTCTCCTTCCGCGGCGGCCTGCTGTCCTGAAACCCCGGGCCGGTCGGTGACGCCGCACCGCTGCGGACGCGGGATGACATGGGCCGTGATGCTGGGCCCGACCCCGATCCCGACACCCTTCTCAGGGAGCGCCGGTCGGTTCGGCCGAATAGCGTTCCAGCTCCTGCACCAGGGCCTCGTAGCGACGCCGTAACGCGGCCGCCGTCGCGCTGGCCGGCACGGTCTGATCGAGGCGCTCGAGGCGCCCCATCGCTTCGGCCAGGTCGATGGCGCCGACCAGCTGCGCCGTGGAGCGCAGGCTGTGCGCCAGCCGCTTGAGCGCCACGCGGTCGTTGCTGGTGGCGGCCTGCTCGAGTTCGTCGAGCGCGCGCGGCGCTTCCACGATCAGGGCGTCGATGACTTCGCGCGCCCCTTCGGGGTCGAGTGTGCGCGACAGCTCCACGAGCACGGCCCGGCTCGCCTCCCGCAGCTGCATGTCCGGCGGGGCTGGATCGACCGTCGGCACGGCGCCCGCTTGCCCCGCCTCCGGCGCGACGGTGCGAAGTGGGCCATCCTTCGTTGCAGTCGTTGCAGTCGTTGCAGTCGCTGCAGTCGTTGCAGTCGTTGCAGTCGCTGCAGTCGTTGCAGTCGTTGCAGCCGTTGCAGCCGTTCCTTGCCGGGCGACCGGCTGGCACTGCTCCAGGGCGCGTTGCAGTGCCTCCGGAACGATCGGCTTGGCGAGGTAGTCGTCCATGCCCGAAACGAGGCAGGCGTTGCGCTCCTCGATCAGGGCGTTGGCGGTCACGGCCACGATGCGCGGCTGATACGGCAGCCATTGCCGGATCGCCTGGGTCGCCTCCAGGCCGTCCATGACCGGCATCTGCACGTCCATCAGCACGACGTCGTAGTGCGCCTGCTGCAAGGCCGCGACCGCCTTGCGGCCGTCGTCGACCACGTCCGCCGGGTAGCCCAGCCGGGCCAGCATGCCGAGCAGCACCTTCTGGTTGACGACGTTGTCCTCCGCGATCAGCACCCTGAGCGGATGTTCGAGCGCCATCTTCGCCGTGTCCGCCACGGACCGTGCGTCCGCCCGGGCGGCGGACTTCGCCATGCCCAGGGCCTTGAGCAGGGCGCGGTGGAGCTGGGCGGGCTTGACCGGTTTGAGCAGGTCCACGGTGATCGCGACGCCCTGGCGATGCGCCATCGATCGCGCCTCGGACAGGGAACTGAGCAGCACGATGGGCGGGCAGGGCTTGCGCAGGGTCTGCAGCCGCGCGGCGAGTTCGATTCCGTCGATCTCGGGCATCTGGAAATCGAGAACCGCGACATCGAACTGCGCGCCCGCGGCAACCGCCGCCAGCGCGTCGGCGGAGCCCGCGTGAAGCAGCGCGCGCATTCCCCATGCCGCGACCATGCCCTCGATGATGATGCGATTGGTTTGGTTGTCGTCGACCACCAGCACGGTCAGCCCCTGCAGGCTTTGCGACCCCAGGGCGGTGGAAGGCGTCGGCAGCGGAGTGCTCGACGGGCAGGCCGGAATGCGCAGGCGGAAGACGGATCCGGAACCGGGCTCGCTCTCCACCTCGATCCTGCCGCCCATGAGTTCGGCCAGGCGCTGCGAAATCGCCAGCCCGAGGCCGGTTCCGCCGTAATGACGTGTGGTGGACGCATCGACCTGGCTGAACGTCTTGAACAAGCGGTCGAAGCGATCGGGCCGGATCCCGATGCCGGTATCGCGCACCGCGAAGACCAGTTCCTGTCCGCCGCCCGGCCGGTCCACCACGGAGCAGGCGAGCACCACCTCGCCGACGTGGGTGAACTTGACCGCGTTGCCCAGCAGGTTCAGCAGCACCTGGCGCAGGCGGCCGACATCGCCGAGCACCGCCTCGGGGACATCGGGCGCGATCGAGAAGGCGAGTTCGAGACTCTTGCTGAACGCCGTGGGCGCGATCAGGTCGACCGCGTCCTCGACGCAGCTGCGCAGGGAAAAGGGCGCCGACTCGATCTCCAGTTTCCCGCTCTCGATCTTGGAGTAGTCGAGGATGTCGTTGATCAGGCCCAGCAGGTGATCGCCGCTGCCGCGGATCGTCTCGACATATTCCCGCTGGCGATCGTCCAGGTCGGTATCGAGCAGCAGGCTGGCCATTCCGATGACGGCGTTCATCGGCGTGCGGATCTCGTGGCTCATGTTCGCGATGAATTCGCTCTTGGCCTGGTGGGTCTGCTGCACCAGGACGGCCGTGCGCTGCGCCAGGCGCGCATCGAAGATCGAGATCAGGGACGCGGTGGCGAGCAGGAAGAATGTGCCGACGCCGACCCACACGGCGAGGTCGGTGGTGCTCGCGGCCGGATTGCCGTAGCAGATGGTGCCCGAGGCAAAGTGCGCGGCGGCCATGCCGACGTAGTGCATGCCTGCAATCGCGCCGCCCATGACCAGGGCCGCACCCAGGCGCCAGGGCCGGATGCGGGAAGCATCGACGGTTCGAAGGTGGCCGAAGATCCACAGGGCGCCGACGGAGGCGCCGATCGCGATGGCGAGGGAGGCGGCCACCAGCAGCGGATCGAAGACGGGCGGTGGACGCAGTTCCAGTGCCGCCATGCCGACGTAGTGCATGGCGGCGATTCCCACGCCCATCGTCGAGCCGGCCACGAACAGCGACAGCAGGCCGACGCGCGCGCGGCTGACCGTCCACAGTGCAAGCGCCGAGGCCCCGACGGCGATCGCGAGCGACAGCAGGGTCACGTCGCCGCGGTAGGAGACCGGGATCGGCAGGCGAAGCGCCAGCATGCCGATGAAGTGCATGCTCCAGATTCCCAGCCCCATTGCGGCCGCGCCGCCGCCGATCCAGTACCACCCCGTGCGGCCGCGCGCGTCGGCCACGCGCGAGGACATGTCGAGCGCCACGAACGAGGCCTGGACGGCGATCGCGACGGAGATCAGCACCAGCCAGACATCGAAGCTCTTGGTCACGGTCTTGTCCCGGGACACGACGCGCGCCGGAAAGCCGGGCGCGCCGCCGGCCGCGGGTGGCCGGCATCCAGAGGGCGTCGCTCGGATTCGAACGTCATGGCGGACAGCAGGGACTCCAGGCCGACACTACCGTCT
>CAMLNE010000244.1 GCA_946481265.1 uncultured Panacagrimonas sp.
CCGCACGCCCGCTGCTGGTCATCAATCTCTCGGGCCAGAGCCTGGGCGACGAGGGCGTCCGCGACTTCCTGCTCGAACAGCTGCGCGTGCACGCCAACCTCTGCCGGCAGATCGTCTTCGAAGTCACCGAGAGCGCGGTCATCTCCCGCCTGGATCGGGCCCGGAAGCTGATGGAGGACGTCTACGCCTGCGGCTGCGCCTTCGCCCTGGACGACTTCGGCACCGGCATGTCCTCGTTCGGCTATCTCAAGGAACTGCGCGTCGATTACCTCAAGATCGCCGGCTGCTTCGTCAAGAGCGTCTCATCGCCGCTCGACGCCGCGGTCTGCCGCAGCTTCACCGAGTTCGGCCGCATGATGGGCGTCACCGTCATCGCCGAGTGGATCGAGGACCAGAGCATCCTGCAGGCGCTGCGTGACATGGGGGTCGACTACGGCCAGGGCTGGCATTTCGGCCGCGCGCAGCCGATCGAGCAGGTCCTGCGGATCAGCTGAGGCATCGTTCCCGGCCACGCGACGCCGGCGAATCTTGTCCCGGATCCCGCCAGGCTCAGGGCCTGGACGGGTCGTCCGGGTCGGCAGGTCTTGCTTCGACCGGTGGCACGAACAGTTTTTCCAGCAGGTAGGGATCGTCGAAATGCCCGCGCCCGACCAGGGTGGTCGGGTGATGTCCCCATTGACGCATGGCGCCGACCCGCGGCACGCCGCTCGACCATCGGGCGAAGCCGCCGTGGCGCTCGCTGCCGACGACGATGCCCTGCTCTCCAAACAGGCTGCGCGTGCCGCCGTCGGGATGCGGCAGGTTGAGCAGCTCCTCGTAGGAACGAAGCTCGTAGGCGCCCGATTTCGCGGCGGTCGCCTGTGCCACGCCGGACACGCGGACCAGCTCGTGCGTGCCGCTGCGCAGGCGCAGCGCGACGCTCCCTTCGGGCACGGACTGCTGCGCAAACAGCAAGGCGGCGTCCGCCGCGGCGCGTCTCTGCATCGGCTGCACGGGGAAGCCGTAGTGGCGGCTGCCTCCCGAGGCGGGAAGGCTGTCGTACATCAGCGGGCGGCCCTGTTCGTCGAGCGTGACGCGCCAGATCAGGCCGTCGAGCACGCCCGCCGCGGGATCGTCGGGTCCGGCCGCGGGACGCTCGGAGAACCACACCAGGTAGTTCATCTGCAGCAGGCTGCGCCCACCGAAACGGGTGAGCCCGGGGAGGAAATAGACCACCGGCTGCCTGACATCCACGTCCGGACCGGCGGGGGTATGCACCGGCAGCCCCGGCCGGTCGTAATCGCCCGCGGTCTCGATCCACAGCGCGGGCGCGTGGGTGTGGGCGAGGTGGACCACTTCCGACCACAGCAGGCCGATCCGACCGAGCAGGTCGCGGGGCTTCTCGCGCAGGTCGATGGTGCCCTCGAGATACTCGGGCTGCTCCAGCGGCCGCGCCTTCCACAGCCACAGCTCGGTGGGTGCCGGCGGCGGCTGCAAGGGCTGGGCGAAGCGGGCCATGACCTGCTCGCGCCTGGCCTCGATGTCACGACTCAGGACGGATCGCGTGAGCGGATACAGGCCGATCGCACGCCGCATGGTCGAGTACTCGTCCGGCACACGCGACGCGCCCTCGATCAGCAGCTCGCGGAACGCCGGATCCTCGAGCTCCCAGCTGCGCAGCCAGCCACCGCAGGCGCGCAGGTCGAGCAGCAGCGACGAGGCCTGCTCGCTGGTCAGGTCCATGTTGCGCAGCTCGACCTCGCGCGCCGCATCCTCGTTGGCGCGCAGGTAGCCGACCCATTCCCAGAACGCGTCCATGTCCGGGATCTCGCGCGCGAACGACGCGGTGTAGCGGTCGGTGCGCAGGTAGGGGAAGTCGTCGAGGCGGTGATAGCTCGCGTCACGCACGCCAGCCTGCGCCACCCGCGCGTCGACCTGCGCATACAGGGCCAGGCACTTGTCCCCGTCCGGCGCCTCCGGGCGCTGCATCAGACTCGCGCAGCCGCCGAGGGCGAATGCCGCCGGCAGCATCAGGATCAGCCGTACGCACCGCATGGTCATGTCGTGTTTCCTTCCGGGAACGGCCGTCTGCGCGGCCGGTCGAGGAAACCAGACTGCGCGCAGCCGCGTCTATGCGGGCAAGCGCCTATGCGCCGTGCGGACGGCGCGCGCCGGCGCGATGCGTTTCAGGAGGAGAAAGCGTCCGCGATCAGCTCGTACGAGCGCAGCCGCGCTTCGTGGCTCCACACATTGGTGACGATCATCAGTTCGTCGGCGCCGCTGTCCGCCTGCATCGCGTCGAGCTGGGCGCGGACCTGCGCGGGCGCTCCCACCACGCTGGGCCCCCGCATGCGCTGCACCTGCTGGCGCTCGGCTTCGCTCCAGGGATAGGCCTCGGCCTCCTCGGGACTCGGCAACGGCAGGTGCTCGCCGCGCGTCATGCGCAACCAGACCAGCTCCATGCTCAGCGCAAGGCGCTGCGCCTCGGCCTGCGTGGGCGCGCAGATCGCGGCGACCGCCAGCACCGCATGCGGACTGGGGAACAGGTCCGAGGGATTGAACGCGGCCTTGTACGCCTGGATCGCCGGCTGCGGCGGCTCGGGGCTGAAGTGGCTGGCGAAGGCGTAGCCGAACCCCGAGGCGCCTGCCGCCGAGGCGCTTGCGCCGCTGGATCCCAGGATCCAGACCGGCGGCAGGCGCACGTCGTCCGGCATCACGCGCACCTTGTGCAGCGGATGTCCCGGCGAAAAACGCGCCTGCGACAGGAACAGCAGTTCCGACATCAGCGCGGAGAACTGTTCGCCGCTGAACGCGCGCAGCGCGCGGCTGGACCCCGCCTCCGAGCCGGGCGCGCGACCGATGCCCAGGTCGATCCGGCCCGGATGCAGTGCGGCGAGCGTGTGGAAGACTTCGGCCACGCGCAGCGGCGCATGGTTGGGCAGCATGATGCCGCCCGACCCGACGCGGATGCGCTCGGTCGCCGAGGCGACATGACCGATCAGGATCTCCGGCGAGCTGCTGGCCACGCTCGGCATGCTGTGATGCTCGGCGAACCAGTAGCGAGCGAAGCCGCGCCGCTCGGCGAGCCGTGCCAGGTCGACCGTGCGGCGCACCGCGAACGAGGGCGGCGTGCCTTCCGGCACGGGCGCGAGGTCGAGAACGGAAAGAACGGATTTCATGCGCGGCGAACCGGAGAAGAGAAGCCAGAGGATGACGCGAGCGGAAAAAAGCCTCGGGAAAGCGTAGCGCGCGCAGCGGCGCCTGCAGCGGCCCGCCCCGGGTTCGTCCCGTGCTCAGGAGCTGCCGAGATAATCCATCTTGCCGAGCGCCACCCCGTTGTGGCGCAGGATGTTGTAGGCCGTGGTGCAGTGGAAATACACGTTGGGCAGCACGAAGCCCTGCAGGTAGCCCAGGCCTTCGAACTTCAGCTCGCCGCGCGGCGTCTTGAGCACCACCGACCGCGATTCGCTGCCCTCGAACTGCGCCGGCGTGGCGGTCTTCACGAAGTCGAGCGTGCGCGCGAGGCGTTCGTCGAGCTCGGCGAAGCTGCGCTCCGTGTCCTCGAACTTCGGCGCCTCGATGCCGGTCAGCCGCGCCACGCAGCCCTTGGCGATGTCACCGGCGATCTGCACCTGGAAGACGAGCGGCCGCATGTCCGGGTACAGGCGAAAGCCGATCAGCGCGGCTTCGTCGATCTTGTGCGCCTCGCAATGTGCCGAGCCCTTGGCCAGGACATGCCGAAGACTGCCCAGCACGCGCACGATCGGCGGCACCGTGGCCTGATACATGGTCAGAGACATGAACCGCTCCGTCGGGATTTCGCGTCGATTCTACGCGCCGCGTCGCCTCCTTCCGGAACGGCGATGACGCCGGCCGGCGCAGCTGCGCTGGACGCCCGCCGCTTACCCGCCGATTCTTCGCCCCCTCGCCACTCCAGATCCCCTGCCCGCCCCGCCATGCCGATGCGCCTTCTCCGTGCGACCTGTCTGGCCCTGCTCTGCCTCGCTGCCGCCGGGCCCGCCATCGCCGCACCGCCGTCCTGGAGCGAGGTGCAGGCCCGCGCGCAGCCGGCGCCGGGCCTGGGCATCGCCTACGGCCGCTCGCCCTCTCAGTTCGGTGAACTGCGCGTTCCGGGCGGGCCCGGCCCGCATCCGGTCGTGGTGCTGATCCACGGCAACTGCTGGCAGCGCAGCTACGACCTGCGCTATTTCTCGCACCTGGCCGAGGCGCTGACGCGCGAGGCCGGTGTCGCCACCTGGAATCTCGAGTACCGACGCCTCGGCGAACCGGGCGCCGGCTGGCCGGCGACCCTGCGCGACGTGGCGGAAGGTGCCGATCACCTGCGCGAGCTGGCACCGGCGTATCGCCTGGACCTGGACCGCGTGATCAGCCTTGGCCACTCCGCTGGCGGTCAGCTCGCGCTGTGGCTGGGCTCGCGCTCGCGCCTGAGCGCCAGCAGCGCGCTGTACCGACCGCGTCCGCTGGCGTTGCACGGCGCGGTCGCGCTGGCACCGATCACGGACCTGGTGGCCTATGGCGAGGGCAACGGCAGCTGCAACGCCTCGGTCGACGACCTGCTGGGCGGCTCGCCGCAGCGGCAGCTGTCGCGCTACTCGCAGGCCTCGCCGCGCGCGCTGCTGCCGCTGGGCATCCCGCAGTGGCTGATCCAGGGCTTGCTGGACCCGATCGTGCCCGCGGCCTCGGTACGCGCCTACGCCGAAGCAGCACGCCAGAGCGGCGATGCGGTGCAGCTGGAAATCGTCGAGCAGGCGGGTCATTTCGACGCGGTCCTGCCCGACTCGGCGACCTGGCCGGCGGTGCTTGCCGCGGTACGCGCGGCGCTGGGCCTCACGGACGGTCAGACCGGCCCGTAGCCCGCGCGATCCCCGCGCGCATTTTCCGCGGAAGCCTCTCCTGTCCCGGCCCTGTCCCGGCGGGCGGCGGCCGCCTACTCCGGGTCCGCAGCCGGACGGCGCAATGCCTTGACCTTGCCGCGACGGGTCTTCTCGTCGACGCGCCGCTGCTTGACGCCGCGCGACACCCGCGTGGGCCGGCGCACGCGCGGTACCTGCGTGGAGGCCAGGAGCATCTCGCGCAGGCGGTCGAGCGCGGCCGCGCGGTTCTGCTCCTGGCTGCGATGCTGCTGCGCCTTGATCACGATCACGCCTTCCTTGCTCAGGCGCTGGTCGCGTCGCGCAAGCAGGCGCAGCTTGCAGGCCTCCGGCAGCGAGGAGGCGCGCACGTCGAAGCGCAGATGGATGGCGGTCGCGGTCTTGTTGACGTTCTGCCCGCCGGCGCCCTGCGAGCGCACCGCCTCCAGTTCGACCTGCGCCAGCGGCAGCGCCAGCTGCGTCGTGATGCGCAGGACTTCGAGCGGCTCGTCCGCCGGCAGCTCGTCCTGGCTCACGCAGCGAGTTCCACGATCTGCGCCAGCGCGGCGAGCAAGGCGTCGACGTCATCCGGCTGGTTGTCCTTGCCGAAGCTCACGCGCACTGCGCCCTTGGCGGTGACGCGGTCGTAACCCATGGCCAGCAGCACGTGGCTGGGTTCGCCCAGGCCCGAAGCGCAGGCCGAGCCGGAGGACACCGCGTAGCCGCGGCGGTCGAGCGCCATCAGCAGGGCCTCGCCGTCCCAGCCCTGGATGGCGAACTGCAGCGTGTTGGGCAGGCGCTCGCGCGCGCCGCCACCGAAGATCAGCGCATCGGGCCGCGCGCGCAGGCCCGCCTCCAGCCGCTCACGCAACGCGAGCGACTGCGCCGCGCGCGCGTCGAGCTCGGCGATGGCGAGCTGCGCGGCGGCGCCGAAACCGACGATCGCCGCGACATTCTCCGTGCCACCGCGCAGGCCGCGCTCCTGCGCGCCGCCGTGCTGGATCGCGTACAGATCGACATGGCTGCGCACGACCAGCGCACCGCAGCCCTTGGGTCCGTAGATCTTGTGCGCCGAGACGCTGAGCAGGTCGGCGTCCAGCGCACCGACGTCCAGCGCGATCTTGCCCGCCGCCTGCACCGCGTCGACGTGCATCAGCGCCCCGGCCGCGTGGGCCATTGCCGCCACGTGCGCCACGTCCTGGATCACGCCGGTCTCGTTATTGGCCCGCATGGCGGACACCAGGCATGCCGGTGCACGCGCCAGCTGTGCCTGCAAGGCCTCGTCGTCGAACTGGCCGTTCGCATCCACGGCGATCGGCTCGACTTCCCAGCCCTGCGTCGACAGCGATTCGGCGGCTTCCATCACGGCTGGATGGTCGGTCGCGCCGTAGAGCACGCGCGAGGGCGGCTGTCCCGCTGTGACGCCCTTCAGCGCCAGGTTGTTGGCCTCGGTACCGCCCGAGGTCCAGACGATCTCGCGGGGCTCGCAGGCGACCAGCTCGGCCACCTGCACGCGCGCCTGCTCCACAGCGTCACGCGCCATGCGCCCGTAGCGGTGCAGGCTCGAGGCGTTCGCCGAGGGGCCGGACAGGTAGGGCAGCATCGCCTCGAGCACGCGTGGGTCGAGGTGGGTGGTTGCGTTGTGGTCGAGATAGGTCGGCACGGTGTGCGGAGGACATGAAGGCGGTTGGACACAGGATGCCGATTCCGCGGCGGGTCGTTGCCCCGGTCGGGACGCGACCGCTGCGATTCCGGCCGCTGGCAGCGGCCGGCCCGCTCAGCCGCTACCTCGCAGCGCGTCTCAC
>CAMLNE010000245.1 GCA_946481265.1 uncultured Panacagrimonas sp.
TTCGAACACCGAGATGGCCGACGGTGCGAAGGCCATGGACGGCTCCTGCGCGAAGCGGACCGGCTCGTCCTGCGGGCGCGCGGCAGTCCCGATGCGCGGCTTGTCGCGAAACAGGTTCTCGAGCTTGCGCAGGGCGAAGAAGAAGTCGTGGGCGAACGGCTTCTCCTGCAGGCGCCGGAAGAAATCCGCGGGCGTCATAGGACCGCCCGCTGCCCGACGCGCGCGCCCCAGCGCATGATCTCGCCGCGCGACGTGCCCTTGAGGATGGTCTCGGTGAACGAGTTGATCGAGACGTAGCGCGCGAAGAAGCGTTCCATCACGCAGCCGAACAGGAAGGCGCTGGCGCCCTGGAAGGCGAGCTCGTCGACCTCCATCTCGATCTGCAGGCCGCGTCCGAAGGTGATCGGGCCAGGCATGGGCAGGCGGCGGACCAGCGGATGCACCTTCAGCGAACGCAGGCCATCGATCTGCTTGCCCGTCGCCGAATCTCCGCCCGAGGCGTACAGGCTCAGCATCTCGCGCATGGCGGCGGCGCCGGTCTGCGGCTGCTGGTCGAGCAGGGTGAGGTAGTTCAGCGAAAGATGGTTGATGAAACGCCATGCGCCGCTGCCCGACTCGCGCAGGGCCGAGTGCGGTCGCGAAGGCCCACGCACGCACAGCGTGCCGGTGATCGGCGCCATCGTGTCCAGCGTGAAGTCGCTCTTGCCCGTGCCCAGCGGCATGTGCAGCGGCAGGTCGCGGTTGGTGCAGAGCGCCGTGATCGACAGCTGCTTGAGCGCCTCGGAGTAGGGCGCTTCCTCGGCGTCGACCAGGGACAGGAACACCTCGCTGCCCACGTAGCTGGAGCGGAAGCCGCGACGCTTCTGCGATTCGGACGGCAGGCGCGGCTCGCGCTGGACCGAGTAATACGCCGCGTGCTCGGAGCGGCTGCCCTGGTAGGCCTCGTAGAAGGGCAGGAACCGGCGCTCGCCCTGGACGCCCTCGCCGTAGCCGGAAACGTTCTGCAGCTCGTGGACCTCGAAGTCCATCGGACGCGTGCGATCCACCACGACGTGGTAGTCGTGCACCCCGGGCGTCAGGTGCACGCGGTCGGTCCGCTTGGGGAACAGGTTGATCGCCGGAGTGCAGAACAGGCTGAACTGCGCGGCGTCGACCACGCTCTCCAGGCTTGGCACGCCGCGCGAGAACAGCAGGACGATCTCGACCTCGTTGTCCGGGCAGCGCGAGATGATCTGAGACAGGCCGGTCAGCTCGAGAAACAGGAAGCGCTGCGGGAACGCGTGATATTCCTGCAGCAGCCGGTAACCCTGGAAGCCGCGCAGGGTGACCGGAAGCAGGGCCTGGTCATCGTCATAGCCCATCGGCCGGACGCACTCCGGTCCCAGCCAGTGATGCCAGCCGGCCGGCCGCTTGGTGTCGATGCCCAGGACCCCCAGGCAGGAGCCCAGGGCCAGTTCGTGCAGCTGGTAGGCGATCTCGTCCGCGCCGGACAGATAGATCGGCAGCCGGTCGAATTTCAGCTGGTTGAACTTCAGGCCTCCGCCGCAGCGCAGGCGCAGGCGCACGCCGCCCTTGGTGCGCCGCGCGTCGCTGCGGCCGGTCAGGGGCAGGTCGGGCGCGTAGGAAAAGTACTGGGCCTGGGTGATCTCGATCGGCAGCAGGGTGACGGCCTGCGCGGTCCTGAACTCGCAGACCGTGCTGTCGCCCTTTCCGAGCAGCGACTTCATGGCGGTGCCGCGCGCGATCTCGAACCCGGTGGCGAGATTGGCGTCGTTGAGATCCGGTACGAAACGCGACACCAGCATGGCGGGTGTCGGCGCCAGGTATTGCGGGTAGACGATCTCGAGCAGTCGTTGGGTGAAGCGCGGAAACTCCGCGTCGAGCTTCAGCTGCACACGCGCGGCCAGGAACGCCGCACCTTCCATCAGGCGTTCCACGTAGGGGTCGACGACCTCGACCCCATCCATGCCCAGGCGCGCCGCGATCTTGGGAAACTGGCGTGCGAACTCCGCGCCCATCTCGCGCAGGTGGGCGAGTTCCCCGTTGTAGTGGCGTAGCAGGCGTGGGTCCATGGCGGCTAGTTCGACACGTCCTGGATGATCGTTTCGTTGGTCTCGAGATCCACGGCTGTGCGCAGGAGGATCTCGAGCGGGACCGGCTGCGCCCACAGCTTGCCGCGGATCTCGATCTGGATCTGGTTGTGGTGGTCCAGCACGTTCTCCGAAAGCACCGCGGCCACGTGCAGCGTCTCCGGGATGATGCGAGGCTCGAAGGCGAGGATCGCGTCGTGGATCCGCGTTTCCAAATCACCCGCATTGAGGCTCGATGCGGTCGTGCCCGACAGGACCGGCAGCCCGTAGTTGAGAACCGAACGGTAGGCGTGCGGGTGGGTCAGCGGGTCGATCTCGTCGCTGGGGCGTGAGGCGTTGAACAGCCACGCCAGGTCCCGCAGCACGGCATCGCGGAGCTTGCGACCGGTGATCAGTCGTGCGTCCCGCGCCTCCACCTGCTTGTCAGCAGCGTCGTCGATCAGCCGGTCCAGCAGGGCCGGCTGCAGCTTCTCCTGGGTGGTCAGTGTGGCCATGCATCGTCAACACACAGGGGCAGTGAAAGGGAAATCGACGCGTCGACGCTCTGCCAGCGCGCGATGCGGTCCGGTTGTCGTCGCTTGGTGAAAAGAGCGCAGCCGCGATCCACGGGCCTAGGATTCCGGCGTGGAATCGAACGTGATCTCGCGCACCTGAAGCAGGGGATACTCGCCGGCGTCCGTGGTCAGCAGCCGCTGGCCCTTGCCATGGAAGCCGCCGTCGGGTGTCGGATCCCAGTCCGTCTTGCGCGACAGGGCCAGCAGTCCGTCCGACGAGGCCTCGGAGCCGGGATACCGGACGGGCAGCATCGCCAGCATTTCGCCACCATTCGAGAACTGCAGGTTGGCCGGGAGCCAGATGAAGTCGCGCAGATCCTCGGGCGCCTCGGTCGTCAGCTTGCTCAGGCGCGAGACGGGGATCCAGTAGTAGCGGCCGTTGATGATCGCTTCCAGGACGGGGCCCAGCCGCGTGTCGCCGTCGGCGATCCAGTTGAACGCCTCTCCATCGATCGTTCCCGAGGTGGTCGGCGCCTGCTCGAATGCCTGCTCGCGCAGTTTCGTGGCGGCCTCGACCTCCCCGGTCCCGGCGCGCAGCTGCGATTCGATCAGCAAGGCCAGCCATGCCTGCGGCTCGCCGAACAGCATCGGCGACTTGCGGCCGGCGAAGACCTCCTTGCGCAGCAGTTCGCAGGAGATGGCGGCGGTATACATCTCGCGCATCGGCAGGGCGGCAGGGTCCAGTTCGGCGCAGACCTTGAGCTGATTGAGTGCACGCTCCCACTGGCCTTGCACGCACAGCAACTGGAACAGGAATACCCGCAACTTGGCGTCCGCGGCCTTGCTGCGAACCTCGTTCTGCAGCGCCGCCAGGGCGCCCGTCGGATCGCCTGCCTTGAGAAGTGCTTCCGCATCGACAGCGCGATTCATTCCGATCTCCGATTGCTCAAGTCGAACTGGCCAGCGAATCCGTGAACGTCTTTGCGCCGCTCGACAGGCCCACGTTGCTCTGCGGCGTGTACGTGATCTCGATGCCCTGGTACGCAATCTCCACGACCTCGCGACCGCTCGAGCCGCCGGACTGATCGAGGTATTCGAGATCCTGGCGGATCACGCGACCCTGCGTCAGCTTGATGGTCAGGTAGGTCATGCCGCGGTCGCCGCCGCCGGCCTTGCGGGCGATCAGGATCAGCTCCCTGACGACCTGGTTCTGTGCCAGCGCGATCGCGAGGGGGCAGGTCGCGCCGTCGATGTTCTTGAAGAGCTTGAGCGGCCTGTGCATGCGCCTGCCACTGGCGGAGCCGGTGCTGGCGTCGGTCTGGCTCGACATGCCCCAGGCCCAGCCCTGGACTTCGATCTTCCCCGGATGCTCGCTGTCGGTCGACTCGCCGTGGATCACGCCGCCCCTGTCCGTCTTGACCGTGACGAACATGTCGACCTGGCCTTGCGGCGAATTCATATCAAATGACACCGGCATGAAAGACCCTCTTCTTCTGTGGCGGCGCGCGATGGCGCGCCGGATCGCGCGCCATCCCGTGCATGCGTTTGCGAATCAGACCTTCTTGTTGAGCTTGAGGTCGTAACCACCCTTCACGCCGGCATCCAGGGTGCCGTCGGCCTTCTGGGGCTTGTACTCGAACTCGACCTTCGAGTAGTTGATGGAGAACGAATCCATCGGGGTTTCGCCGGCAGCGCTCGATTGGTAGCTGGAGATGAGCAGGTCCGACATGGTGACCATGTAGTACTCCTGCTGCTCGCCGCCCTGCTTGCGCACGGTGAGGACCGCTTTCTTGATGTGCTCGCCGGTGGCGCACTTCATCATCAGGTTCGGCGAGGCCTTGCATGCCGAGATCGAGAAATTGAAGTCCGAGAAGCTGGCCTTGCCTGCGCCACCGCCACCGCCGGTTGCATGGCTGCCCGAATTGCTCACTCCCCAACTGAAGGACTGAATGTCGATTTCGTCCTTGTGCTTCGAGTCGGTCGACTCGCCCTTGACGCCATCGATCAGCAGAAAAATATCGCCAGCCATGAAAGTCTCCTTGAAATTGCTTCTAAGCACGCTTCACTGGATGTAGCCGCCCCGCGAGGCCACTGCCTGCGGGTTCGGCCGCTTGTTCACCACGATTCCCAGATTAGGATTTTCCTCCAACGCCGACCGAGACCCTTTTCACGATTGCGTTGAAAAGGTCCCGGCGGCGTGACGGACATCGCATCAACCGCCGCCCTTCGCGGACGGCAGCTTCGAAACCAGGCGAAGGGAGACCGTCAGGCCTTCGAGCTGGTAGTGCGGCCGCAGGAAGAACTTCGAGCTGTAATAGCCCGGGTTGCCTTCCACTTCCTCGACCACCACTTCGGCGGCCGCGAGCGGTCGCTGCGCCTTGGTGGTCTCCGAGGAGTTGGCCGGGTCGCCGTCCACGTAGTTCATGATCCAGCTCTGCAACCAGCGCTGCATGTCCGCACGTTCCTTGAACGAGCCCACCTTGTCGCGGACGATGCACTTCAGGTAGTGCGCGAAGCGGCAGGTCGCGAACAGGTACGGCAGGCGTGCGGCGAGGTTGGCGTTGGCGGTGGCGTCCGGATCGTCGTACTCGGCGGGCTTCTGCAGCGACTGGGCCCCGATGAACGCGGCGAAGTCCGAATTCTTGCGGTGTACCAGTGGCATGAAGCCGTTCTTCGCCAGCTCGGCCTCGCGACGATCGCTGATCGCGATCTCGGTGGGGCACTTCATGTCCACGCCGCCGTCGTCGGTGGGGAAGGTGTGCGATGGCAGGCCTTCCACCGCGCCGCCCGACTCGATGCCGCGGATGCGCGAACACCAGCCGTACATCTTGAAGGAGCGGTTGATGTTGACCGCCATTGCGTACGCCGAGTTGGCCCAGGTATAGCGCGTGTGGTCGGCAGCCCCGGTGTCTTCCTCGAAGTCGAACTCCTCGACCGGGCTGGTCTTGGCGCCATAGGGCAGGCGTGCGAGGAAGCGCGGCATCGCCAGGCCGATATAGCGGGCATCGTCGCTTTCACGCAGCGAGCGCCAGCCGGCGTACTCCGGCGTGGTGAAGATCTTGGTCAGGTCGCGCGGATTGGCGAGATCCTGCCAGGAGTCCATCTGCATCACCGTGGGCGATGCCGCCGCGATGAACGGCGTGTGCGCCGCCGCCGAGACCTTGGCCATCTCGCCGAGCAGCTCGACGTCGGGCGGGCTCTGGTCGAAGTAGTAGTCGCCCACCAGGCAGCCGAAGGGCTCGCCGCCGAACTGGCCGTACTCCTGCTCGTAGATCTTCTTGAACAGCGGGCTCTGGTCCCAGGCCGTGCCCTTGTAGCGCTTGAGCGTCTTGCCCAGATCCTGCTTGGAGATGTTCAGGACGCGGATCTTGAGCTGCTCGTCCGTTTCCGTGTTGTTGACGAGGTAATGCAGGCCGCGCCAGGCGCCTTCGAGCCTCTGCAGATCGTCGTGGTGAAGGATGAGGTTGATCTGCTCGGTCAACTTCTTGTCGATCGCCGCGATCATCGCCTCGATCGACTTGATCGTGTCGCTGCCGATGAGCTGCGTGTTCACCAGGGCCTGCTGGGCCAGGGTCTGCACCGCCAGCTCGACGGCGCTCTTGGCGTCTTCGGTCTTCGGTTTGAATTCCTTGTTCAGCAGCGACGCCAGCTCGCCGCCCTCGTACTGCACCCCTGCGAGGGGCGATGAAGAAGCTTGTGTCTCGGCCATGCTGTTCCCCTTGTGCTAGCTGTTGGTTCAGGACTGCGCGGGCGGCTCGCCGCCCTCGGCAGGCTTGGCGGAAGCGGCCAGAGACTGCAGCAGCGCCGGGTCCTTGAGGATCTTGGAAACCAGTTCCTCGGCGTTGGTCTTGCCGTCCATGTAGGTGATCAGATTCGACAGCTGCTGGCGCGCCTCGAGCAGCTTGTTGAGGGCATCGACCTTCTTCGCGATCGCGGCCGGCGTGAAGTCGTCCAT
>CAMLNE010000246.1 GCA_946481265.1 uncultured Panacagrimonas sp.
CGGCGATCACGCAGGCGGCGATGATGAACTGCATGGATCGCCTGGGCATGGCCCAGCACCTGTCGCGCATCGGCCTGCTCACCGACGCCAACACCGGCGAGTCGCTGATCGAGGGCAAGCGCCAGTGGATGGACGAGGCCGCCTGGCAGGGCGTGCGTCGCGAGATGGAGCACCTGTTCGTGACCTACGACTGGTTCGAGCTGTTCGTGGCGCAGAACCTGGTGGCCGACAGCCTGGTGTACCCGCTGTTCTTCCAGCACTTCGACGCGGCCTTCGCCACCCAGAACGGCGCGGCGCTGTCCTCGCTGACCGACTACCTGATGCGCTGGTACGAGGAGACCGCGCGCTGGGTGGACGCCACCGTCAAGACCGCGGCGGCGGAAAGCCCGGAGAACGCCCAGCTGATCGCGCAGTGGACGGTGAAGTGGCGCGACCTGTGGATCGAGGCCCTGAAGCCCGCGGCCGAAGCGGCGCTGGGTGACAAGGCCGGCGACGCGCTGTCCGCGGTGACGACGGCGTTCAATACCAAGGCCGGCAAACTCGGCCTGAAGCTCTGACCACCGGAACGCAGACCCTCATGGCCACCAACAGCACGCAGCCCGTTTTCATCGCCTTCCAGGACAACAACGACACGCGGCCGATCATCGAGGCGATCATGGCCGACAACCCCAACGCCAAGCTCAACGAGATGCCGGCGCTGGTGAAGATCGATTGCCCGGGGCGCCTTGTCGTGAAGCGCGACTCGATCTCGGAACTCGTCGGCCGCGACTTCGACCTGCGCGAGATCTACATCAACCTGGTCTCGCTGGCCGGTGAGGTGGACGAGTCCGCGGAGGAGTTCGTGCTGGAGTGGAAGTCGCAGTAAGCGATACGAACAACCCAAATCAAAGGCTATCGCAAGGGACGCGGAGAAAAGCCAGGCAAGGCGCAAAGGAAAGGCAAAAGTGAAAAGCGGTTTTTCCTTTCCTTGTGTCCTTTCTTTTTCCCTTGCGCCCTTGCGTTAGCCGTTATTTAAAACTGGATTGACCGGAGAAGACCATGGCAGCCGACGGCAACATGAAACCCGCCAAGAAGCTTTCGCTCAAAGAGAACTACGCCATGCTCACGCGTGGCCTGGGCTGGGAGCCTTCCTACCAGAAGAAGGAAGACGTTTTCCGCAACATCGATTTCGAAGGCATCAAGATCCACGACTGGGACAAGTGGGAGGATCCGTTCCGCCTGACGATGGACGCCTACTGGAAGTACCAGGGCGAGAAGGAGCGCAAGCTCTACGCGATCATCGATGCCTTCCAGCAGGGCAACGGCCAGTTCAACGTGACCGACGCCCGCTACGTGCAGGCGCTCAAGGTCTTCCTCAACGGCATCGTCGAGCTGGAGTACGCCTCGCACCGAGGCTTCTGCATGCTGGGCCGCGAGTTCCCCGGCGTGGGCCCGCGCATCGCCGCGCAGATGCAGTCGATCGACGAGCTGCGCCACGCCACCACGCAGATCCACGCGATCAGCCACTACAACAAGTACTTCGAGGGACTGGACCGCTTCCCCTACCAGTTCGATCGCGTCTGGTACCTGTCCATCCCGAAGAGCTTCTTCGAGGATGCCTGCACCTCGGGGCCGTTCGAGTTCATCGTGGCGATCAGCTTCGCCTTCGAGTACGTGCTGACCAACCTGGCCTTCATGCCCTGGATGAGCGGCGCGGCGTTCAACGGCGACATGAGCACGGTCAGCTTCGGCTTCTCGGCGCAGTCCGACGAGGCGCGGCACATGACCCTGGGCATCGAGGTCATCAAGTTCCTGCTCGAGCAGGATCCGGCCAACGTGCCGCTGGTGCAGAAGTGGATCGACAAGTGGTTCTGGCGCGGCTACCGCCTGCTGGCGCTGCTGGCGATGATGATGGATTACATCCTGCCCAAGCGCGTGATGAGCTGGGGCGAAGCCTGGACGATTTACTACGAGGAGAACGGCGGCGCGCTGTTCGCGGACCTGGCGCGCTACGGCATCCGCCCGCCGAAGTACGCGGACGTCACCATCAAGGAGAAGGGCCGCGTTTCGCACGAGATGTGGAGCGTGCTCTACGCCAACCGCAACGTCGTCGGCTTCCCGATGTGGCTGCCGTCCGAGGAGGAGATGGACTGGTTCTCCGAGAAGTACCCGGACACCTTCGACAAGTACTACCGCCCGCGCTACGAGTACTGGCGCCAGCTGGAGGCGGAAGGCAAGCCGTTCACCTGCAAGTGCCTGCCGCAGCTGTGCCAGACCTGCCAGTGGCCCTGCCTGTACACCGAGGCGGACGATCCGACGGAGTTCGCGCACCGCGAGACCGAGTACAAGGGCGAGTTCTTCCACTTCTGCTCGGACGGCTGCAAGGACATCTTCATGGATGAGCCGGAGAAGTACGTGAACGCCTGGCTGCCGGTCCACCAGATCTACCAGGGCAACTGCTTCCTGCCCGACGCGGATCCGACGTCGCCGACCTTCAACCCGATGGTCGAGGCGCTGCGCTACATGGGCATCCGGCCGGGCGTGGACGGCGGCCTGTTCAAGGACCACCTCGATGCGAAGCGCTGGGAGGAATGGACGGCGCGGCCCGCGAACATCCACGAGGGTGCCTACTCGGATTCGGTGCGCAGCACCGAGGCGCCGCGCAAGGCCTAGGCGCATCCCGGACCCGTTCCGGGACGCGCTCCCGATCGGGAAGAACCCCGGACGACGTCCGGGTCATGCAAGAGAACAAGGAGAGCACGATGGCCATCAAGGCGATCACGCCGGACTACCACGGCGACTACAAGGACGGTGCGGAGAAGTACGGCGACAAGCAGCTGCTCAACATCTGCTGGGAGAAGCACACGATGATGGGCTGGCCGATGTGCATCCCCCTGCCCTTCGACATGCCCTTCGGCGCGCTGATCAAGGACGTGCTGCCGACGATCTACTCCGATCATCCCGACTTCGCGAAGATCGAGTGGGACAAGGCGCAGTGGAGCACCGCGAAGGGCCCGTTCACGCCGGACGGCGCCAAGTCGCTGGCCGAGCATGGCTTGCGCCACAAGCACCAGATCCGCTTCCGCACCCCGGGCCTGGATGGGCACAACGGCGGCGGTTGATCCCCTCGCGACAGGAAAATCGGGGTCAGATTCCAATTAATTCTGCGTCGGGCTCGTCGAATTAAGGAGTTGTCCGGATTAATTGGAATCTGACCCCGATTTCATCACCGATTTCCACCCCGATTTTTCCGATATCCGACTTCCATCGCGCTCGCTGTCGTACGCCATGACCTACCAACTCACGATCGAACCGCTCGGCCAGACCATCGAGGTCGAGGACGAGCAGACCATCCTGGATGCCGCGCTGCGGGCCGGCATCTACCTGCCGCATGCCTGCTGTCACGGCCTGTGCGCCACCTGCAAGGTCCAGGTCGTCGACGGCGAGGTCGAGCACGGGGAGGCCTCTCCCTTCGCCCTGATGGATTTCGAGCGTGACGAGCGCAAGACCCTGGCCTGCTGCGCCACCCTGCAGTCCGACGTCACCATCGAGGCCGATGTCGACGAGGAGCCCGATGCGGAAGTGATCCCGGTCCGCGACTTCGCCGGCACCGTCTCGCGCATCGAAAGCCTCACGCCCACCATCAAGGGACTCTGGATCACGCTCGACCCGCCGCTGCACTTCCAGGCCGGCCAGTACGTCAATCTCGAGATCCCGACCCTGGGCATCAGCCGTCCGTTCTCCCTGGCCCACGCTCCCGCGGAGGACAGCCCGCAGATCGAACTCAATGTGCGCATCGTCGCCGGGGGCGCCGGCACCGCCTACCTGCACGAGCAGCTCAAGGCCGGCGATGCCATCAAGGTGTCCGGTCCCTATGGCCGCTTCTTCGTGCGCAAGTCCGCCCGCCAGCCCCTGCTCTTCATGGCCGGCGGCTCCGGCCTGTCCAGCCCGCGCAGCATGATCCTCGACCTGCTCGCCCAGGGCTGCGATCTGCCCATCACCCTGGTCTACGGCCAGCGCACCCTCGCCGAGCTCTACTACCACCACGACTTCACCGACCTGGCCCGGCAGCATCCCAACTTCACCTACGTCCCCGCGCTCTCCCACGAGCCCGAGGACAGCGCCTGGACCGGCCTGCGCGGTTTCGTCCATGAAGCCGCCAAGATCCATTTCAATAACGACTTTCGCGATCACAAGGCCTACCTCTGCGGGCCGCCCCTGATGATCGACGCCTGCATCACCACCCTCATGCAGGGACGCCTGTTCGAGAAGGACATCTACACCGAGAAGTTCCTCTCCGCCGCCGACGCCCAACAGGTCAGAAGCCCGCTGTTCAAGAAGCTCTGAACGCAGCGCGGATCGGACCGGGCGCTGCTGATGGCAACCGGCCCTTCACCCCCACCCCCCATGCGATGAAGCCCCAGGGCGAGCGGGAGCCGCAGATCCTCCACGGCCCGCCGGGACCTCGGCACACGCTTGCCGGTCTTTGCGTCCGCCCGTCTCCTGCGACTTCGCCGTTGTGCCTCTGCGTCTCGGTGTCTTTGCGTCTTCGCGGCGAGGTCTGCGACGTCCGCGGGCATGAAACTGGCGGAGCCTCCCGGACATCCATCGATCGGGAGCCTCCTCATGACCCGTACTGCCTCGACGTCCCGTCCCGGCAAATCCGGCACGCGCCGCCGCGCCGCGCGACCGCGTTCGCATGCCCGCAGCGCCGACGCGCGACCGACCATCCGCAAGGGCGAGCGCCGCAAGCTGCTGCAGGAAGGCGCGACCCTGGCCAGGAAGGCGCTGACGCAGGGCTCGCCCGCCGCGCTGCTGACGGCGGCGCCCACGGCCTGGGCGATCGGCGGCCGTTACCTGCGGCGCAAGCCGGTCAAGACCATCGGTATTGCGCTGGCGGTCATGGCCGCGGTCTGGCTGGGACGCAGCCTGCTCGGCGGCGCGGCGCCCACGCCTGCGCACGGCGTACCGCGGCAGGGCTGAGCGGCCGGATCACCGGCGCCGACAGCGCCGGGGACGCCGTGATCCACCCTCTTTCGCTGGGCACCCACGACATCCCGCGCGCCGCGTCGTTCTACGACGCGGTGACGGCGAGCCTCGGCATGCGCCTGATGAAACGCCGGGGCGACCGCGAGCTGATCTACGGTGCCAGTGCCTTCCTGCTCAGCGTGATCCGGCCCGTCGACGGGCGCCGGCCACTGCCGGCAACCGCGTCCACGTGGCCTTCGCCGTGGAAAGCCGAAACAGCGTCGATGCCTTCCACCGCGCTGCGGCCGGGCACCGCGGGCGCGACGCTGGAGCGCCCGGGATCTGCCGCGAATACGATCCGCACGACCACGGCGCCTTCGTCACCGACCCCGACGGCAACAAGCTGGAAGCCGTCACGCTGACCTCCAACGAAGCGGTCGGACCACGCGCCCGGCCTTGCGCATTGCGCGTGCACGGGTGCCTGTCGTGCGAGACGCCACCGGGTGCGCCGCTTGCTGCCTCCTGTTCTTCCGGCCGCATTGGCGCCGCCCTGGTTTTTCCCATGCCCCCTGCAGCGAAGGCCCCGCGCCGAACCGCGTCCCGATCCCCGGCCCCCGCCTCGCGCCCCGCGACGCGGTCCCGCAGCGCCGACGGCGACCGCAAGCCGGCCGTGCGCGGCGCGCTGACGCGCCTGCAGCGCTACAACCAGATGCGCGACTTCGCCAGGACGCGCGAGCCGCGCGGCGTCGCCCCGCCGCGCATCGGTCATTCCTTCGTGATCCAGCAGCATGACGCCACGCGCATGCACTACGACTTCCGCCTGGAGCACCGCGGCGTGCTGCTGAGCTGGGCGGTGCCCAAGGGGCCGAGCCTCGACCCGGCCGACAAGCGCCTGGCCGTGCAGACCGAGGATCACCCGGTGAGCTACCGGGATTTCGAGGGCACGATCCCGGAAGGCGAGTACGGCGGCGGCCCGGTGATCGTGTGGGACCGCGGCACCTGGACGCCGGACGATATCGACCCCGACGAGGGCCTGCGCAAGGGTCACCTGAGCTTCCGGCTCGAAGGCGAGAAGTTGCACGGCCGCTTCCAGCTGGTGCGGCTGCGCGGCAAGATCGCCAGCGGCCCAAAGAGCAACTGGCTGCTGATCAAGCGCAGCGACGAGCATGTGCGCACCGGCGCTCAGGCGCGCATCACCGAGCGCATGCCGCTGAGCGTGATCTCGCAGCGGCGCGTCTCGCAGATCGATGCCGACGCGCCGGTTGCCGCGGCGCCCCGCACGGTGAAGCGCATGAAGAAGTCGACGACCGCAAAGACCGCGAAGACCGCCCGCAAGGCGAAGGCCACCTCGTCAGCCAAGGCGACGAAGTCCGCGAAGTCGGCAAAGCCGGCAAGGAAAGCCGGATCCGCCAAGGCGACGAAGACGGCCGCGGCTCCGTCGACGCGCACGCGCACGCGCGCGACCGCGAAGGCGGCCAGCGACGGGCGCGCCGCGCCCGCACGCCGCAGGAAGGCCCGCATGCCC